>NZ_JBFWLF010000066.1:0-17044 GCF_050252275.1 Citrobacter sp.
AGGTTCAGAATCAGGATCTGGGAAGCGGCAAGCTGACGCTGAAAGTCGGTCAGATTGACGGCGCGGCATGGCATCAGTTTAGCCAGCAGTATAATGCCCAGACCCAGGCGCTGTTATCGCAGCCGGACGTGGCGGACAACCCGGAACTGTATCAGCAGAAAGTGACCGAAGCTTTCTTTGGTGCCCTGCCGCTGTTGATGAAAGGCGAACCGGTCATTACCATTGCGCCGTTGAGCTGGAAAAATGCCAAAGGTGAAACGGCGTTGAATTTATCCCTGTTCCTGAAGGATCCGGCCACCGCGCAAGGTGAACCGCAAACGCTGGCCGACGAAGTCGACCGTTCGCTGAAATCGCTCGACGGTAAGCTGTCAATTCCGGTGGATATGGCCGTTGAGTTTATGACTCAGGTCGCCCGTCTGGAAGGTTATCAGCAGGATGAAGCCGCTAAACTTGCCAACCAGCAGGTGAAAGGCCTGGCCGCGATGGGACAGATGTTCCGCA
Source organism: Citrobacter sp. (assembly GCF_050252275.1). NCBI lineage: Bacteria > Pseudomonadati > Pseudomonadota > Gammaproteobacteria > Enterobacterales > Enterobacteriaceae > Citrobacter > Citrobacter sp. The sequence goes on from NZ_JBFWLF010000066.1 coordinate 502, forward strand.
TTACCACCCTTGAAGACAACACCATTGGCACCAGCCTGCAGTACGCGAATGGTCAGGTGACCTTAAACGGGAAGAAGATGCCGCTGGAGGAGTTTGTCGGAATGTTCGGCATGGTGCTGCCCCAGCCGTAATCACCAGAACCCCTCTGCGGAGGGGTTTATTCTTGCACCACCAGTCGCGCAGATAGCGTCTGGCTGCGGGTGTGACTTTCCTCACGCGCAATGCGTTGCAGGATGCGTTCCGCCAGACTGTAGCCCATTTCCCGCGCCGGCATTGTCGCCCAGACAATTGGCAGATCGTCCAGCGCGTTTTCCGCCACATCGGCAAAGGCGCCTAATGAAACCTGCTGCTCAAAGTAGCGATCAACCCCCACTTCACCGCTCTGCCGTCCCGCCCGCATCAGGCCAAACCATGCGCCCATCGCAATCGTTTCGTTGTAGCACACCACGGCGCTGATGGTCGGATTGCGTCGTAGTAACGCGCCGATGGCCTCGGCGGCCTGCTTCTGGCTGGATGCGCATTCCATGACCCAGTCGCTGTGAAACGGTAAACCGTATTTCAACAGTGTCGCACAATAGCCGCCGACGCGTTCCGCACGCGTTAATGATGAACTCTGCCCACCCAACCATGCAATGCGCTGATGACCGTGACGAATCAGATGCTCCGTCAACAGTTGCGCGGCCTGCATATTGTCCGGACGCACGGTATCTACGTCGTCCAGATAACTGGCTCGCGAGGCGAAAACCACCGGAATGCCCTTTTCTTCCGCCATCAGGCGCAGGTCATCGCTGCTGCCCGCCGCCCCGGCGATCACCACGCCGTCAACGCCCTGATTCAGGAGCATGGCAAAACGCTGCGCCAGTTGTTCACCATCCTGACCACCATGTAACAAAAACGCCATCCGGCCCTGTGCTTCCAGTGCTTCCGTTAATCCCGCCGTCAGTTCAGCATAAAACGGAGCCGACAGATCGCGGACAATCAATCCAATCACTCCGCTCTGGCCCCCCCGTAACACCGAAGCCTGACGGTTACGCACAAAACCGAGTTGTTCTATCGCCGCATTCACCCGTTCGCCGGTGGCGGTTGAAATACGACCTTTGCCGCTGAGTACCAGTGAAACCGTGCTGACGGAGACGCCCGCCGCCAGTGCAACATCGTGGATAGTGATTTTTTTGGCTATGGCCATAAAAACGCCAGACTCCCTGATAATGTGACAGATAAAACGTTTTATCTATTACCTCTATTTATACGCGTTAATATCGTCTGATAATGTGATTTTCACCGCACTAAAAAGTGATAAAACGTTTTATCTTCTTGATCAAATTTTCTCATTACCGATGGATTTGCACAAGGAGTCGTTAGATGACGGCGAAAACAACACCAAAAATTACGCTGTGGGAATTTTTCCAGCAGTTAGGGAAAACGTTTATGCTGCCCGTGGCGCTGCTTTCGTTTTGCGGGATTATGCTGGGGATTGGCAGTTCGCTAAGCAGCCACGATGTGATCACCCTGCTTCCGGCACTGGGTAATCCGGTGCTACAGGCCATCTTTACCTGGATGAGCAAAGTTGGCTCCTTTGCCTTCAGTTTCCTGCCGGTGATGTTCTGTATTGCGATCCCACTTGGGCTGGCGCGCGAAAACAAAGGCGTGGCGGCGTTTGCCGGTTTTGTCGGTTACGCGGTAATGAACCTCGCCGTTAACTTCTGGCTGACAGCAAAGGGTATTCTGCCGACCACCGATGCGGCGGTCCTGAAAGCCAACAACATCCAGAATATCCTCGGTATTCAGTCAATTGACACCGGGATACTCGGAGCGGTAATCGCCGGTATTATCGTGTGGATGCTGCACGAGCGTTTTCATAACATTCGTTTGCCGGATGCGCTGGCCTTCTTCGGCGGCACCCGCTTTGTCCCAATCGTCTCCTCAGTGGTGATGGGACTGGTTGGTCTGGTGATCCCGTTGGTGTGGCCGGTTTTCGCGATGGGGATCAGCGGTCTGGGTCATATGATCAACAGTGCGGGCGACTTTGGTCCGATGCTGTTTGGTACGGGCGAACGCCTGCTGTTGCCGTTTGGTTTGCATCACATTCTGGTGGCGTTAATTCGTTTTACCGACGCCGGGGGCACCCAGGAAGTGTGCGGTCATACGGTGAGCGGCGCGCTGACCATTTTCCAGGCGCAACTGAGTTGCCCGACCACGCAGGGCTTCTCAGAAAGCGCCACCCGCTTCCTGTCACAGGGTAAAATGCCGGCATTTCTCGGCGGCTTGCCAGGTGCGGCGTTAGCGATGTACCACTGCGCGCGTCCTGAGAATCGTCACAAGATCAAAGGGCTCCTGATCTCGGGTCTGATTGCCTGCGTCGTTGGCGGCACCACGGAACCACTGGAATTCCTGTTCCTGTTTGTCGCTCCGGTACTGTATGTTATTCACGCATTGCTGACCGGTCTGGGCTTTACCATGATGTCGGTTCTGGGTGTGACTATCGGTAATACTGACGGCAATATCATTGACTTTGTGGTGTTTGGGATCCTCCACGGACTGTCCACCAAATGGTATCTGGTACCGGTCGTCGCGGCAGTCTGGTTCGTGGTGTACTATGCTATCTTCCGCTTCGCGATCACTCGCTTTAACCTCAAAACACCGGGTCGTGACAGTGAGATTGCCAGCTCGATCGAAAAAGCCGTTGCCGGTACGCCGGGAAAATCAGGTTATAACGTACCTGCTATTCTGGCTGCGCTGGGCGGTGCGGATAACATCGTTAGTCTGGATAACTGCATTACCCGGCTGCGTCTTTCTGTTAAGGATATGTCGCAGGTTGATGTGCAGGCGCTGAAGGACAATCGTGCCATCGGTGTCGTGCAGTTGAACCAACATAACCTGCAGGTGGTGATTGGCCCGCAGGTCCAGTCGGTTAAAGATGAAATGGCCGGTCTGATGAACACCGTTCAGGCATAAGGACACGCACATGTTTGATTTTTCACAGGTTGTTGACCGTCACGGTACATGGTGCACGCAATGGGATTACGTAGCCGATCGCTTCGGCACTGCCGACCTGCTACCGTTTACTATCTCTGATATGGATTTCGCGACGGCTCCCTGCATCCTGGAGGCGCTGAATCAGCGCCTCGCTCACGGTGTGCTGGGCTACAGTCGCTGGCAGAATGAGGCGTTTCTCGGCGCGGTTGCCCACTGGTTTGCCCGGCGCCACAATACGCGTATCGATACCGGATCGCTGGTGTATGGCCCTTCCGTGATCTATATGGTGTCACAGCTCATCCGCCAGTGGTCTTCTGTCGGTGACGGCGTGGTGCTCCATACCCCAGCCTATGACGCGTTCTATAAGGCTATCGAAGGCAATCAGCGCCATGTTGTTCCGGTGGCACTGGAACAGCGCAATGGCCATTGGCATTGCGATATAGAGAAACTGGATGCGGCGCTGGCGCGCCCGGAAAGTAAAATTCTGCTGCTGTGCAGTCCGCATAACCCGACCGGTAAAGTCTGGACGCGCGAGGAACTGGAAGCGATGGCGGAACGCTGCCAGCGTCACGGCGTGCGGGTCATCTCAGATGAAATTCATATGGATATGGTCTGGGGCGAACAACCGCACATCCCCTGGAGCAATGTGGCGCGTGACAATTGGGCACTGTTTACCTCTGGCTCCAAAAGCTTCAATATTCCGGCGCTGACCGGCGCTTACGGGATGATTGTAGACGCTGAAAGTCGTGATACGTATATCAACGCGTTGAAAGGTCGCGACGGTCTGTCCTCTCCCGCCGTGCTGGCACTGACTGCTCATATCGCGGCCTATGAACAGGGTGAGCCGTGGCTGGACGCGCTACGGGCGTATCTCCGGGACAACCTACGCTACATTGCGGATACGCTGAACGACGCTTTTCCTGAACTTAACTGGCCGGTGCCGCAGTCGACCTATCTCGCGTGGATCGATCTGCGGGTATTAAACGTTGATGATAATGCATTGCAGAATGCGCTGATTCAGCAGGAAAAAATCGCCATCATGCCCGGCTTTACTTACGGTGATGAAGGACGCGGTTTTGTACGACTGAATGCCGGTTGTCCACGTTCAAAACTCGAAAAAGGCGTGAACGGATTAATTAACGCGATCCGATCAATACGCTGACCCCGGTTGCGCAATGGAATTAATCATTGCGCAACATAGCTTTTCCCCTGCTTTTGTTTTTATAATAGCGCGCACTTTTATATACGAATAATGAGTGCGACCATGATTGATAATTCCCTGCCGTTAACTGACATTCATCGCCACCTTGATGGTAACATCCGGGCACAAACCATTCTGGATCTTGGCCGCCAGTTCAATTTGCCCCTCCCCGCGCAAACCCTTGAAACGCTGATCCCTCATGTACAGGTCACGGCCACTGAACCGGATCTGGTTAGCTTTCTGTCGAAACTGGACTGGGGCGTGAAAGTCTTAGCGTCCCTCGACGCCTGTCGCCGCGTCGCGTTTGAAAATATCGAAGACGCCGCGCGCAATGGCCTGCACTATGTAGAACTGCGTTTTTCTCCGGGCTACATGGCAATGACACATCAGCTGCCGGTTGCTGGCGTGGTGGAAGCGGTCATCGCTGGCGTACATGAAGGCTGTAAAACCTTTGGCGTGCAGGCGCAACTGATAGGCATCATGAGCCGGACCTTCGGCGAGGCCGCGTGTCTGCAGGAGCTGGAAGCGCTGCTGGCGCACCGCGATCGGATCACCGCGCTTGACCTTGCCGGTGATGAACTGGGCTTCCCTGGCAGCCTGTTCCTGTCCCACTTCAACCGCGCGCGTGACGCGGGCTGGCACATTACGGTGCACGCCGGTGAAGCTGCCGGTCCGGAAAGCATCTGGCAGGCCATTCGCGAACTGGGTGCGGAACGCATCGGCCACGGCGTGAAAGCGGTTGAGGATCCGGCGCTGATGGATTTCCTCGCGGAACAACGGATTGGCATCGAATCCTGTCTGACGTCGAATATTCAGACCAGCACCGTGGCATCATTGTCCGCGCATCCGCTGAAAACGTTCCTCGAGCATGGCGTCCTCGCCAGCCTGAATACTGACGATCCGGCGGTCCAGGGACTGGATATCATTCACGAATATACCGTTGCGGCACCGGCAGCAGGACTGAGCCGTGAGCAGATTCGTCAGGCACAGATTAACGGACTGGAAATCGCCTTCCTGAACGCGGCGGAAAAACAGGCGCTGCGAGAAAAAGTGGCGGCGGCATAGCGAAAAGAGGCCCGACGTGATTCATCGGGCCTTTCAGACATCAGGCAAGGCATAACGTCGAACGATGTTTCGCCGACTCAATTCCCAGTTCAATCAGTTCCATAATCTGGATAGCCTGGCTCGCCGGTACAGGGTTCTCTCCGTGACCATTCAACGCATCGCGGATCCCGGCATAGTACGCCGGATAGTTCCCCGGCACGGTCAGCCAGGTCTCTTCCACCCGTGTTTCGCCTTCAACGCGTGTGACGATGCCATCACGCATATCGTAGCCCCAGTCTTCTTGCGGCAGGCGCTCGCCATTTTTCAGACGCTCTTCCTGCGGATCCAGACCGTACTTCACATAGCTGCCGCGCGAACCATGCACGATGTAACGCGCCGATTCCGCTGCCGCCAGCATCGTACCGTGTAAGATCACCCGACGCTGCGGGTAGGAAAGCGTGGCATGGAAGTAGTCCGTTGACTGTGCCCCCGGGCGCAACTGGGCCAAATCTACCGTCATGCTGACAGGCAGACCGAACAGATTGATCGCCTGATCAAGAAGATGCGGTGCCAGATCGTACCAGATACCGCTTCCCGGTCCCCCTTGCTCACGCCAGCGATCCCGTACCTGCGGACGAAAGCGGTCGAAATGCGATTCAAAATAGGCGACCTCACCCAAAACGCCTTCCGCCAGCATCGCTTTCAGGGTCAAAAAGTCACTGTCCCAACGACGGTTGTGGAAAACAGAGAGCACCCGTCCCAGACTGCGTGCCAGCGTATCCAGTTCGCGCGCTTGTGACAGTGTCACGGTGAAAGGTTTATCAACCACCACATGTTTACCCGCTTCCAGCGCCGCTTTGGCCAGCGGGAAATGGGTATCGTTTGGTGTGGGTATGACGATCAGATCAATATTAGGGTCGTTAAACAGATGCTTCGGCTCAGAGACAACGGCCACGGAAGGCCAGTCCGCCTTCACTTTCGCTGCATCGCTACTGGAAACGACGGCCAGTTCCAGTCCCGGCGTGCCGTCAATCAGGGGGGCATGGAACGTTTTACTGGCGTATCCGTAGCCAATCAGTCCTACACGGATGTTGTCACTCATATATATGCCTCTCGTTTCAGTCTGTGACTATTTCACACTATCCATGAACCACTCACAATAGTTTAATAACCCTGAGGCTATAAAGGTCGTTATTTAACTTAAGTCAAATAAATGTCACTTTCGGGCAGTTTGTCGGTATAAAGTCGCTGAAATCGTTCCCGAAACACTTGCCGGGATAATTATTGCTAAGTAACATCTGCTGCCGGTATTTAAGGATAAATCAAGCAAATGTCGTCAGTCATCAATCGTCTTATTGAATTAACAGGTTGGGTGGTTCTTGCGGTTTCCGTGGTCCTCCTTGGCGTTGCCAATCATATCGATAATTATCAGCCTCCCGAACCGACTGCCGCTGTTCAGCAGAAATAGCGCACCAGGCGGCGTATGTCGCCTGGAAAGTCGGTTTTCCCGAATTATTTGCAGAAAAAGCCGAAAAATTATCTGAAAAAGCGAATTGTGCGGCCTCCCATGCCGGCGCTTATTGCCAGTGATGGCGAAGCGCGTTATATTAAAATTTCGCAAAATTAGCTCGCTCGAAAGCCTGGAAAAGCTGTTTGACCACCTGCACTACACCCTGACCGACGATCATGACATTATCAATATGTATCGCGCGGCCGATCATCGCCGCGCAGAACTGGTCTCCGGCGGTCGCCTTTTTGATATTGGTCAGGTACCGAAATCCGTCTGGCACTACGTGCAATAAGAAAGTAGCGCTTGCCGGTAAAAGCTTTATAATAATTGCCCCAAAAAGAACGGTACGTCTGGCAATTCCGGAGATTTTATGACCACAACACCGGCACAGCGCATTGGCGGTTGGTTACTGGGCCCGCTGGCCTGGCTTTTAGTCGCCTTGCTGAGTGCGTCGCTGGCCTTGTTCCTGTATGCTACGGCGCTCGCCTCGCCTAAAACGTTGGCGATGCTGACGGAGCAAAGTACCGGCAACCTGCTGTTGTGGGGCGTCTCTTTTCTTACCGCGATTGCCATGTGGTATTACACCCTGTGGTTGACGATTGCGTTCTTTAAGCGCAGACGCAGTGTGCCAAAGCACTATATTATCTGGCTGCTGGTCTCCGTCTTACTGGCGGTCAAGGCTTTTGCCTTTTCACCGGTGCCCGACGCCTTAGCTGTGCGTCAGTTACTCTTCCCGTTGCTGGCGGCAGCACTGTTAGTGCCCTATTTCAAGCGTTCCTCGCGTGTGAAAACGACCTTTGTGAACCCGTAATAACCTTACAGTTAACCTGTTGTCGCCTGCTGTAGATTGTCAGATAATAGGCGGCTTTTTTATTTCAGGCCGAAAAATGACTGATTACCTGCTGCTGTTTGTCGGAACTGTACTGGTCAATAACTTTGTACTGGTTAAGTTTCTGGGGCTTTGTCCTTTTATGGGCGTTTCCAAAAAGCTGGAAACCGCGATGGGGATGGGGCTTGCGACCACGTTTGTGATGACGCTGGCCTCAATCTGCGCCTGGCTGATTGACACCTGGATCCTGATCCCGCTCAATCTCATTTATCTGCGCACGCTGGCCTTTATTCTGGTTATCGCGGTCGTGGTGCAATTTACTGAAATGGTGGTGCGCAAAACCAGCCCGGCGCTCTATCGCCTGCTGGGGATTTTCTTACCGCTGATCACCACCAACTGCGCGGTTCTCGGTGTCGCGTTGCTGAATATCAATCTCGGCCATAACTTTTTACAGTCGGCGCTGTACGGTTTTTCCGCCGCCGTCGGCTTCTCGCTGGTGATGGTGCTGTTTGCGGCGATTCGCGAGCGTCTCGCCGTTGCAGATGTCCCGGCACCGTTTCGCGGTAACGCCATTGCGCTGATTACCGCCGGATTAATGTCTCTGGCCTTTATGGGCTTTAGTGGTTTGGTGAAGTTGTAATGAATGCTATCTGGATTGCCGTTGCCGCCGTGAGCCTGCTGGGCCTGGTGTTCGGCGCTATCCTGGGTTACGCCTCCCGTCGTTACGCGGTGGAGGATGATCCTGTCGTTGAAAAAATCGATGAGATTCTGCCGCAGAGCCAGTGTGGGCAATGCGGCTATCCCGGCTGTCGCCCCTATGCGGAAGCGATTGGCAGTCAGGGTGAAAAAATTAACCGCTGTGCGCCTGGCGGCGAAGCGGTGATGTTAAAAATCGCTGAGCTGCTGAACGTGGATCCCCAGCCGATTGATGGCGATGAACAGGATGTGGCGCCGGTCCGCATGCTGGCGATGATTGATGAAGCCAACTGTATCGGCTGCACCAAGTGTATTCAGGCCTGCCCGGTGGACGCCATTATTGGCGCAACGCGTGCCATGCACACGGTGATGAGTGATTTGTGCACGGGCTGCAATCTGTGCGTGGATCCCTGCCCGACTCACTGCATTGAACTGCGTCCGGTCGCCGAAACACCTGACAGCTGGAAGTGGGATTTGAACACGATCCCCGTGCGTAATATCCCCGTGGAACAACATGCTTAAGTTATTCTCTGCTTTCAGAAAAGATAAGATCTGGGATTTCAACGGCGGTATCCATCCGCCGGAAATGAAAACCCAGTCAAACGGCACGCCGCTGCGTCAGGTTCCCCTCGCGCAGCGCTTCGTTATGCCGCTCAAACAACATATCGGTGCCGAAGGTGAACTGTGCGTCGCCGAAGGGCAACACGTATTGCGCGGACAAGCGCTGACACGTGGATGGGGAAGAATGCTCCCGGTTCATGCGCCCACTTCCGGGACGGTGGTCGCCATTGCGCCCCACTCAACGGCGCATCCTTCGGCATTAGCTGAACTTAGCGTGATCATCGACGCCGACGGCGAAGACCGCTGGATTGAACGCGAAGGTTGGCAGGATTACCGTTCGCAGAGCCGCGAAGCCCTAATCGAACGTATTCACCAGTTCGGCGTCGCTGGACTGGGCGGTGCCGGCTTTCCAACCGGCAATAAATTAAAGGGTGGCGGCGACAAAATTGAAACGCTGATCATCAACGCGGCGGAATGTGAACCCTATATCACTGCCGACGATCGGCTGATGCAGGATTGTGCGGCGCAGGTTGTCGAGGGTATCCGCATCCTGGCGCATATTCTGCAACCTCGTGAAGTCCTCATCGGTATCGAAGATAACAAACCGCAGGCCATCTCAATGCTGCGTGCGGTGCTGGCCGACGCGCGGGATATCTCACTGCGTGTCATCCCGACGAAATATCCGTCGGGCGGTGCAAAACAGCTGACCCAAATCCTGACCGGGAAGCAGGTTCCGCACGGCGGTCGTTCTTCCGACATCGGCGTACTGATGCAAAACGTCGGTACGGCGTATGCGGTAAAACGCGCGATCGTCGATGGAGAACCGATTACTGAACGGGTTGTGACCCTCACCGGTGAAGCGGTCAGTCGTCCAGGCAACGTCTGGGCGAGGCTGGGTACACCAGTGAAACATCTGTTAAATGATGCCGGTTTCTGCCCTTCTGCCGATCAGATGGTGATTATGGGCGGCCCGCTGATGGGCTTCACCCTACCGTGGCTCGATGTGCCGGTCGTAAAGATCACCAACTGTTTGCTGGCGCCGTCAGCGACAGAGATGGGTGAACCACAGGAAGAGAAAGGCTGCATTCGCTGTAGCGCCTGCGCCGACGCCTGCCCGGCAGATCTTCTGCCCCAGCAGCTTTACTGGTTCAGTAAAGGGCAACAGCATGACAAAGCCACGGCGCATAACATTGCCGACTGCATTGAATGCGGTGCCTGTGCCTGGGTTTGCCCGAGCAATATTCCGTTGGTGCAATATTTCCGTCAGGAGAAAGCCGAGCTTTACGCAATAAGCCAGGAAGAGAAACGCGCGGCAGAGGCTAAAGCGCGCTTTGAAGCGCGTCAGGCTCGCCTGGAGCGAGAGAAAGCGGCGCGTCTGGAACGTCACAAGAAAGCCGCCGTGCAGCCTGCGGCAAAAGATCAGGATGCCATTGCCGCCGCCCTGGCTCGCGTCAAAGAGAAACAGGCGCAAGCGACTCAACCAGTCATGATCAAAGCCGGTGAAAAACCGGACAATAGTGCGGTGATAGCCGCTCGCGAAGCGCGCAAAGCGCTGGCACGAGCAAAACAGGCCGGGAACGTCACCGCAGTGGATGCCGATCCGCGTAAAGCCGCCGTCGAGGCCGCTATCGCCCGTGCGAAGGCGCGCAAGCAGGAACAGCAGACCAACGGCGAATCTGCTGCACCAACTGAACCGATGGATCCGCGCAAAGCCGCCGTTGAGGCCGCTATTGCCCGCGCGAAAGCGCGCAAGCAAGAACAACAGGCCAGCGGCGAACCTGCTGCACCAACTGAACCGGTGGATCCGCGCAAAGCCGCCGTTGAGGCTGCTATCGCCCGTGCGAAGGCACGCAAACAAGAACAACAGGCCAGCAGCGAACCTGCCGCACCGGCTGAACCGGTGGATCCGCGCAAAGCGGCCGTCGAGGCCGCTATTGCCCGTGCAAAGGCACGCAAACAGGCGCAGTTGGCCAGCGACGAACCGGCTGCCCCCTCCCTGGAACCGGTCGACCCACGCAAGGCGGCCATCGCCGCCGCGATAGCGCGCGCAAAAGCTAAAAAAGACGCTCAGCAGCAGGTTGTTAACGAGGAATAAATGGTATTCAGAATCGCAAGTTCTCCCTACACGCATAATCAGCGTCAAACCTCGCGCATTATGCTGCTGGTCTTACTGGCTGCGGTGCCAGGCATCGCCGTGCAATGGTGGTTTTTCGGCTGGGGGACGCTGTTCCAGATCGTACTCGCCTGCGCCAGTGCGCTGCTGGCGGAGGCCGCCGTACTCAGATTGCGTAAACAGCCGGTAGTGGCGATTTTAAAAGATAACTCCGCGCTGCTGACCGGTCTGCTGCTGGCCGTCAGTATTCCTCCCCTCGCCCCCTGGTGGATGGTGATCCTCGGTACGGTATTCGCGCTGATCATTGCCAAGCAATTGTATGGTGGTCTGGGACAAAACCCGTTCAACCCGGCGATGATTGGTTATGTGGTGCTGCTAATCTCCTTCCCGGTGCAGATGACCAGTTGGTTGCCCCCGCAGGATATTGCCGCCAGCGCGCCGGGACTGGTCGATGCGCTGCAGGTCATCTTTACCGGGCATACCGCCAGCGGCGGTGATATGAATACGTTGCGTATGGGCATTGACGGGATAAGCCAGGCCACGCCGCTCGATACGTTCAAAACCTCTCTGCATGCAGGTCATTCTGTTGAGCAGATCATGCAGTACCCCATTTATAACGGTATGTTTGCCGGTGCGGGCTGGCAGTGGGTCAACCTGGCCTGGCTGGTTGGCGGTGTTTTTCTGCTACAGCAAAAAGCCATTCGCTGGCATATTCCGGTAAGCTTCCTGCTCTCATTGGGCGTCTGTGCGACGCTGGGCTGGCTGTTTGTCCCCGAGTCGCTGGCTTCCCCGCAAATTCATCTGCTCAGTGGGGCAACGATGCTTGGCGCATTCTTCATTCTGACGGATCCGGTGACGGCCTCGACGACCAATCGCGGCCGTCTGGTGTTTGGTGCACTGGCGGGCCTGCTGGTGTGGTTAATCCGTAGCTTCGGCGGCTATCCGGATGGCGTGGCCTTTGCCGTACTGTTAGCCAATATTACGGTGCCGCTGATTGACTACTACACGCGCCCGCGCGTGTACGGACACCGCAAAGGATAATCCATGCTGAAAACGATTCGTAAACATGGCATCACCCTGGCGCTGTTTGCCGCTGGCTCGACCGGACTCACCGCCGCCATCAACCAGTTGACCAAAACCACCATTGATGAACAGGCAGCCATTCAGCAAAAGGCGCTGTTTGATCAGGTCTTGCCTGCCGATCGCTATAATAACCGTTTGCAGGATCGCTGCGTCGTGGTCAGCGCCCCTGAGCTGGGCAAAGGCGAGCATCGCGTTTATATCGCTGAGCAGGACGGGACTCCCGTGGCGGCGGTACTTGAGGCGACGGCACCGGATGGTTATTCCGGTGCCATCCAGTTGTTGGTCGGCGCTGATTTCAGCGGTACGATTTTAGGCACTCGCGTGACGGAACACCATGAAACGCCGGGTCTGGGCGATAAAATAGAACGGCGTCTGTCTGACTGGATCACCGGTTTCAGCGGAAAAAAAATCCAGAGTGATAACGACAGCCACTGGGCCGTGAAAAAAGACGGCGGGGATTTTGACCAGTTTACCGGGGCGACGATTACGCCACGTGCGGTGGTCAATGCCGTCAAGCGTGCCGGACTGTATGCCCGGACGCTGCCGGCACAACTTCCTCAACTTCCAGCCTGCGGAGAATAAATCATGAGCGAAATTAAAGATGTCATCGTTCAGGGATTGTGGAAAAACAACTCGGCGCTGGTACAACTGTTGGGACTGTGCCCTCTGCTGGCGGTAACCTCTACGGCGACCAATGCGTTGGGACTGGGTCTTGCCACTACACTGGTATTGACCCTGACTAATCTGGCGGTCTCGACATTACGTCGCTGGACGCCGGCAGAAATTCGTATCCCAATTTATGTGATGATTATCGCGTCGGTCGTCAGTGTGGTACAGATGCTGATCAACGCCTATGCCTTTGGCCTCTACCAGTCGCTGGGGATTTTTATCCCGCTGATCGTGACCAACTGCATTGTGGTGGGACGTGCTGAAGCCTTCGCCGCCAAAAAGGGTCCGGCGCTCTCTGCGCTCGACGGGTTTTCCATCGGGATGGGCGCAACCGGCGCTATGTTTGTGCTGGGCTCTCTGCGTGAGATTATCGGCAACGGAACCTTGTTTGATGGTGCGGATGGGCTGCTCGGTAGCTGGGCGAAGGTACTGCGCGTGGAAATTTTCCACACCGACTCTCCTTTCCTGCTGGCAATGCTGCCCCCCGGCGCCTTTATTGGCCTGGGACTCATGCTGGCGGTGAAATATCTCATTGATGAGAAGATGAAAAAACGTCGCGCCAGTGCGTCTGTCGCAACGGAGTTGCCCTCCGCTGAACCAGGGAATGTCTCATGAATAAAGCAAAGCGGTTAGAAATTTTAACCCGATTACGCGCGAATAATCCGCATCCGACGACCGAACTGAATTTCAACTCGCCCTTTGAACTGTTGATCGCCGTGCTGTTATCGGCCCAGGCGACAGATGTCAGCGTGAACAAGGCCACGGCGAAACTCTACCCGGTTGCCAATACCCCCGCCGCCATGCTGGAACTCGGCGTTGAGGGCGTGAAGTCCTATATCAAAACGATCGGCCTGTTTAACAGCAAAGCCGAAAACGTGATTAAGACCTGCCGCATCCTGCTTGAGCAACATCATGGCGAGGTACCTGAGGATCGTGCGGCGCTTGAAGCCCTGCCGGGCGTTGGGCGCAAGACGGCAAACGTCGTGCTGAATACCGCCTTCGGCTGGCCCACCATCGCCGTCGACACGCATATCTTTCGCGTCTGTAACCGTACCCACTTTGCGCCCGGTAAGAACGTTGAGCAGGTGGAAGAGAAATTGCTAAAAGTGGTGCCCGCAGAGTTTAAGGTCGACTGCCACCACTGGTTGATCCTGCACGGTCGTTACACCTGTATTGCCCGCAAGCCGCGCTGTGGCTCCTGTATCATCGAAGATCTTTGTGAATACAAAGAGAAAGTCGATATCTGATTCGTCGGGGCAACCCCATCCGCCCCGCCATAACTTTTTGTTATCCTCTACTTCTTCCTCTTCATTCCGTCAATGATTCCACGTCATCAGGTTTAGACAAATCAATAATCCTGGTGATTAGTGCCTATTCAGGTTAATCCTTTTTTTAATAACGAAAATTTCTATCCAACTGTGATCACGATCATAGTGATAACCCTATGTAAATTATTTTGTTGAATTTGGTTAATTCTACAATCAGATGACAAGGAGTCAGTTTTTATACACAAAACATTACACTGGCTATTTTTTAGATGCTGGCCTTTATCACTACATTAAACGGCATATAGCAGAACATATCGCCATACAGCGATTTTCAGGGCCAGTTGACAGCGTAAAAAACTGCCATTACGCAATTAAAAAAATTTAACGCTAGATAACATTTATCTACCCCGATGAATTCACCAGATGAGATATATGTAACAGGTTATTACAAAAGACTTGTCTGAAAGTGCAAGATAGTGAACATTACTTGCCGTTTCCCCTCCCACTATAACAATTTCACGGCTACCCAGTGGTATCACGTGACAGAACACCCCCGTTAATATGGGATGTAAAAAAAGAGGCTAAAGTGTCTACTGCAAACAAGAAACCAACGGAAAGCGTCAGTCTTAACGCTTTCAAACAACCGAAGGCGTTCTATCTCATCTTCTCGATTGAGCTCTGGGAGCGTTTCGGTTATTACGGCTTACAAGGAATTATGGCCGTCTACCTGGTTAAACAACTGGGTATGTCTGAAGCGGATTCAATCACTCTTTTCTCGTCTTTTAGCGCCCTAGTTTACGGTCTGGTCGCCATTGGTGGCTGGTTAGGCGATAAAGTTCTGGGTACCAAGCGCGTCATTATGCTTGGTGCGGTAGTCCTGGCTATTGGTTATGCCCTGGTGGCATGGTCCGGGCACGACGCTGGCATCGTTTATATGGGGATGGCCGCCATTGCCGTGGGTAATGGTCTGTTTAAAGCTAACCCGTCCTCGCTGCTCTCGACCTGCTATGCAAAAGATGACCCGCGTCTTGATGGTGCATTTACGATGTACTACATGTCCGTCAATATCGGTTCATTCTTCTCAATGCTGGCAACGCCGTGGCTGGCCGCGCATTACGGCTGGAGCACCGCGTTCGCGTTGAGCGTTGTCGGTATGCTGATCACCGTGGTGAACTTCGCGTTCTGCCAGCGTTGGGTGAAGAACTACGGTTCTAAACCTGACTTTGAGCCGATTAACTTCCGCAACCTGTTGCTGACCATCGTCGGTGTTATCGCGCTCATCGCGATCGCCACCTGGCTGCTGCATAACCAGCAAATCGCCCGCATGGTTCTGGGTGTGATCGCGCTTGGTATCGTGATTATCTTCGGTAAAGAAGCCTTCTCTATGCAGGGTGCGGCTCGTCGTAAAATGATCGTGGCGTTCATTCTGATGCTGGAAGCGATCATCTTCTTCGTGCTGTACAGCCAGATGCCGACATCGCTGAACTTCTTCGCTATCCGTAACGTTGAGCACTCCATTCTTGGCATCGCGTTCGAACCTGAACAGTATCAGGCGCTGAACCCGTTCTGGATCATCATTGGTAGTCCTATCCTCGCGGCTATCTATAACAAGATGGGCGACACTCTGCCGATGCCGACGAAGTTTGCCATTGGTATGGTGCTGTGTTCAGGCGCGTTCCTGATCCTGCCGCTGGGTGCCAAATTCGCCTCCGATGCGGGCATCGTTTCCGTTAACTGGCTGATCATCTGCTACGGCCTGCAAAGTATCGGTGAGCTGATGATTTCCGGTCTGGGCCTGGCCATGGTGGCACAGCTGGTTCCACAGCGTCTGATGGGCTTCATCATGGGTAGCTGGTTCCTCACCACTGCCGGCGCCAACATCATTGGCGGTTATGTCGCCAGCATGATGGCGGTTCCGGAAAACGTAACGGACCCGCTGATGTCTCTGGAAGTTTATGGTCGCGTGTTCCTGCAGATTGGCGTGGCAACCGCAGTGATCGCTGTTCTGATGTTGCTGACGGCGCCGAAACTGAACCGCATGACTCAGGACGACGAACCTCGCGAGAAAGCGTCTAAAACCGCTACCGCGTAAATTTCTGGGAAACGCATAATGAAGCTGCTAACGTTGCGTTAGCGGCTTTTTTTTTGCCTGAACCCGAACCAGGATACGTTAAACCTCAGTTGAAAGGAGTTATCGATGAAACTGTTCTACAAGCCAGGTGCCTGCTCTCTTGCCTCCCATATTACCCTTCGCGAGAGTGGGAAAGATTTCACCCTGGATGGCGTGGATTTGATGAAAAAGCGTCTGGAAAACGGCGATGATTTTTTCGCGGTCAACCCGAAAGGACAGGTTCCCGCTTTGCTGCTCGATGATGGTACGCTGCTGACCGAAGGCGTGGCGATAATGCAATATCTCGCCGACAGCGTTCCTGATCGCCAGTTGCTGGCTCCCGTGAGCAGCATTTCGCGCTACAAGACGCTGGAATGGCTTAACTACATTGCGACTGAACTGCATAAAGGCTTCACGCCGCTGTTTCGCCCTGACACTCCAGAAGAGTATAAACCGACCGTTTGCGCGCTTCTTGAGAAGAAA
>NZ_JBFWLF010000067.1:0-17015 GCF_050252275.1 Citrobacter sp.
GTGACCGTGTACGCCGCAGCTCCCGCAGCACTGGTGCATCTGCACCACGGCGCCTGCTTTCGCGGCGGCTGGCGGCGCCGCGCGATAGTGCCCCGGCACGTTCACCACCGGAGACCAGTCCGGGACGACCGGGATCGCTGGCGGCGCGAGCGGAGTAAACTGTCCGGCGGCATACACCACTTTGCCATCGACAATCGTCATCACCGACTCAATACCTTTGATCTCCTCTTCCGTGACGCTGAAGTAGTCTTTTGACAGCACTACCAGGTCGGCCAGTTGATCTTTGACAATGCGCCCTTTTTTGCCTTGCTCGCTGGAAAACCACGCGCCCCCTGCCGTCCACAGTTCCAGCGCCACGTCGCGCGGTAAACGGTTGTTGTCGTCATACATCGCCGTACCGCCGACCGTGCGCCCGGAAACCAGCCAGTACAGCGCCGTCCATGGGTTATAGCTGGCGACGCGGGTGGCATCCGTTCCGAGCCCCACCGGCACCTCGGCGGCCAGCATTTTCGCCACTGGCGGCGTCTGTTTCACCGCTTCTTTCCCGTAGCGGTCGATAAAGTATTCGCCCTGGAAGGCCATACGATGCTGTACCGCAATGCCGCCGCCCAGCGCTTTCACGCGATCGATATTGCGCTCGCTGATAGTCTCGGCGTGGTCGAAGAACCAGTGCAGGCCATTGAACGGAATATCACGGTTCACTTTCTCGAACACATCCAGCATCCGGCTGATCGATTCATCGTAAGTGGCATGCAGACGGAACGGCCAGCGGTGCTCCACCAGGTGGCGCACCACGCGCTCCAGTTCATCCTCCATGCCTTGCGGTAAATCCGGGCGCGGTTGCAGGAAGTCTTCGAAATCCGCTGCGGAGAAGACCAGCATCTCCCCGGCTCCGTTCGCACGGTAGAAATCGGTCCCCTGGCCCGGCTTGAGCATATCGGTCCAGCGCTCAAAGTCTTCCAGTTCCTGCTTCGGTCGCTGCGTAAACAGGTTATAGGCAATGCGCACCGTCATCTGATTGTTGGCATGCAGTTGCTCAATGATCTCGTAATCTTCCGGGTAGTTCTGAAAACCGCCACCAGCGTCGATGGCGCTGGTCAGTCCGAGACGGTTCAGTTCACGCATAAACTGGCGGGTGGAGTTCACCTGCATCTCCAGCGGCAGTTTTGGCCCTTTCGCCAACGTCGAGTAAAGAATCATGGCGTTAGGTTTGGCGATAAGCATCCCGGTAGGGTTACCGTTACCATCACGGACGATCTCGCCGCCTGCCGGATCGGGTGTCGCTTTGGTGTATCCCACGGCTTTCAGCGCCGCGCGGTTTAACAGTGCACGATCGTACAGATGCAGCACGAAAACGGGAGTATCCGGCGCGGCGTCGTTAAGCTCTTCCAGCGTCGGCATCCGGCGTTCGGCAAACTGAAATTCACTCCAGCCGCCCACCACGCGAACCCACTGTGGCGACGGGGTTCGATCGGCCTGTTCTTTCAGCATACGCAGCGCATCGGCCAGCGAGGGTACTCCTTCCCAGCGCAGCTCCAGATTGTAATTCAGCCCACCGCGGATCAGATGCAGGTGGGAATCATTAAGCCCCGGAATCACAGTGTGACCTTTCAGATCAACCACCTGTGTACCGTCTGCGGCAAAACGCATCACCTGGTCGTGCGTTCCCGTGGCGAGAATTTTTCCGACCTTGATCGCCACGGCTTCCGCCTGCGGGCTATGGCTGTCGAGGGTATGTATTTTTCCGTGGGTCAGAATCAATGAGGCAGTTTGAGACATAACGTTCTCCTGATAAGCCGATCAGGCTTTTTTTAGCCAGCCGGCAAACAGACGGGTTACGATGGGCATCCACAACCAGACCACCAGCGCAACCACACAGGCATCGTTAATCAGATGCAGTAACAGCGTTCCCTTCAGCGACGGCAATAGCATGCCGGTCAGCCACGGCACCAGATTAGTGCTGGGAAAAATAACCAGCAGAGTGATCAGGAACTGCTTCCAGCGCAGCGGTTGACGGACGTGTGGCGCGGGGGGCGTAAACCAGAATGCCGCTTCGGTGTGGATTTCGGTTTTATCGCCTTCCGCCAACAGCGGAGCGATCTCTTCGACCAGGAGCCGTCGCGTATCTGATTGCGTCCAGTTATAGAGATGCTCGAGCGTGTCGAAACGAATGATGATGCTCCACAGATTGTGCCCGTCCGTCGGGAGAATGACGTTCGCGCCAAGGTGTCCGGGAAATTCCGCCGCAACCGGCATAATTTTCCCCAGCCATTGTTCATATCGCGCCGCCTGATTGGGCTGCAAAGTATGCGTAATCACCAGCGTCACAGGTTTATTCTGCGCCATGTCGGGTTCCTTGCTGAAGGTTAATGGCGGGTTGCCCCGCCATCAGACTGCTGACAAAGAAGGAAAAAAGGTGGTTTTCCCTTCTTTGTGGTTATCAGCCGAGAATCAATGAATTGATTTCCCTGGTTTTTAATTCAGAATCAGGCCTTACGTTCCGGTGCGCCATGCACCATCGTGTAGGCATAATCTACGCCCATGCCGTAAGCGCCGCTGTGTTCACGAACCAGATCCATCACCGCGTCATAGGTCTCTTTGCGCGACCAGTCACGCTGGTACTCCAGCAGAACCTGCTGCCAGGTCACCGGTACGGCACCGGCCTGCACCATGCGATCAATCGCGCGCTCATGCGCATCAACAGAGGTACCGCCGGAGGTATCCGTCACCACATACACTTCGTAACCGGCTTCCAGCGCCATCAGTGCCGGGAAGGTCAGGCACACTTCAGTCCATAGCGCAGAGATAATCAGCTTTTTACGCCCGGTCGCCGCCACGGCTTTCACAAAGGCCGCGTCTTCCCAGGAGTTCATGGAAGTACGTTCGATAGGTTTCACATCCGGATGCACCGCCAGTAACTCAGGCCAGATGTAACCACTAAAACTTTTTGTTTCGACTGAAGTATAAATGACCGGCACATTAAATATTTTGCCTGCTTTCGCCAGTGCGACGGTATTATTTTTCAGCGTCTGGCGATCAATATTCGCAACCCCAAATGCCATTTGCGGCTGATGGTCAATAAAAATGAGCGTCGAGTTAGAGGGATTAATCAGTTCCCGAATAGACATAATATACTTCCTTAATCAATGAGTTAGAAATTGACGTCTGGTATCCGCCGTCAGCCATCAAATCCTGAATCAGAAAGCCTGTTTAGTATAGTTGGAAATTTCTAACGACTTATTAAAGAAAACTTACCAGCGTATGAAATAAGCCTTTTCCGGCGATATAGTCTGGCACCTTCAAAAAAATGCGGATCTTCCGTCTAATTTATTCACTGGTTTTGTTTATCGCTATTCGGTACAACAGTGAGGTTTACTTTCAGGGATATATTCAGCCTATGCGCATTAATCTGGACGTTCTGCTTATCCTGGACGCTATCGACAAATACGGTACTTTTGCCGCCGCTGCCGAATCGTTGTTTAAGACGCCCGCGGCGCTCAGCTATATGATTCAGAAGCTGGAAAAAGACCTGAACATCGAACTGCTTGACCGCTCCGGGCATCGGGCCAAATTCACCGACACCGGACTGATGATGCTGGAAAAGGGGCGTTTGTTGCTCAGTGCGGCAAAAGATCTGGAAAAGCAGGCGCTGCAACTGAGCTCCGGTTGGGAAAAAGAGCTGGTCATTGCGCTGGATGTTTCCTTCCCCTTTGAGGTGGTGTTACCTCTCATCGACGCCTTCCACGCGCTGAACAAACAAACGCTGCTTAAATTTTCGTATCACACGCTGGCAGAGTCATGGGAAGAGCTCACGCATAATGGCGCGGATATCATTCTTGGCGCGATTAACGAACCACCGACCTCTGCCGCGTGGTCCTACAAAATGTTAGGGACTCTGGATAATGTTTTTGTGGTGGCGCCCAATCATCCGCTGGCCGCACTCTCTGACAGACTGACGAATGAACAACTCTGCCTGCACCGCGCCATTGTCATCAGCGACAGCGCGCGTTTTTGCCATCCGCTGCAAACTAACCTGATGGAAGAACAGCCGCAAATCCATGTTGACGATTTTCACAGTAAAGTGGCGCTGCTGCGCGCCGGGATGGGCTGCGGTTTTCTCCCGCGGCATATCGCCAGCCCGTGGCTTGCCACGGGCGAACTGGTCGAAAAAAGCGTCATCTCTTTTCGCGAAAAAGATGTCGCCTATATGGCATGGCGCGATGGTAGCCACGGGCTGGCGCAGCAGTGGTGGCGGGAAACGCTGCTTGCCAGCCGCGACATCGCGCAGTTGTATCAGTGATTCAGCCAGAGGGTGGCGGAAATCGTCGGCAGCGACAGGACGTCCTCAACCACCTGCCCTTTTCCTTCTTTACAACGCCATTCTGTTACGTTCAGCAGCGGTGACGCCGGGAGCACCACCTCACACGCCTCGCCGCGGTTAATGGCTACCAGCACGCGCTGCTGCTGGTAGACGCGCAAAAATACCACTACGTTGTCTTCCGCATAGACCACCTGGCACCCACCGTAGCGTAACGCCGGGATACTATGCCTCAGTTTCGCCATCCGCTGGTACAGGGCAAGCAATGTGACATCCTGTTTTTCCGCCTGCCAGGGAAACGTCTTGCGGCAGAACGGATCGTTATCGCCATCCAGTCCCACCTCATCGCCATAATAGATACAGGGCACGCCGGGCCAACTAAACAGCCAGACTACCGCCAGCGGCAGGCGGGCGACATCGTTGCCCAATAGCGACTTGAAACGGGCGGTATCATGACTGTCGAGCTGGTTGAACATCCTCAGTTGCTGCTGATGAGAGAGCCCGGCGCGATAGTTATCCATCCACGCCATACAGGTCTGCGCATCAATCTGCTGAGGATCGTAAGAGATATCGGTATTGGCAAGAAACCCCCACAGCGGAAAGGTGAAGCCACGATAGTTCATCGCAGCATCTTCTGCATCCGCCTGCAGCCACTGTCGCGCGTCACCAAAGTGTTCGCCAAAGACGTAGGCTTCTGGCTGCGTTTCCTTCGCCGCCTGAACGATCCCGGCGACATGCTTAAGGTTGTTACGCGCTCCGCCCGCTTCACCCAGCATATGCACGACATCGAGCCGCCAGCCGTCCATGTTCCACGGCGCTTTCAGCCAGTGACGAACGATGCTGTCTTCGCCGCGATATATTTCGTTGACCAGACTTTCGGACTGATAATCCAGCTTCGGCAGACTGGCGTATCCCAGCCAGTCCAGCGCAACGCCGTCTGACGAAAAGCTGTACCAGTCACGCCAGGGCGATTCTGGGTTATGGCACGCGCCGCCGGAGCCGCGCTGATGACGATCGAACCATGTATGAGAGTCGCCGCTGTGGTTAAACACGCCGTCCAGCACCAGCCGCATTCCCTGCTGCTGCGTTTTCTGCCGCAGACGCATTAACGCCTGATCGCCGCCAAACTGCGGATCAACATGACGATAATCTTCGGTGTCGTACTTATGCACGCTCGGCGCAGTAAACACAGGGTTCAGGTACAGCGCGGTGACGCCCAGTTTTTTCAGGTACGGCAGCTTTTCGCTGATACCGTCGAGGTCGCCGCCATAAAACGTGGAGCCGCCAGCCTGCGCAGTCACCGGTTCATCCCAGTCACGTAGCACAATCTCCTGCCCGGCGGCGTGATGGTAATAAACCTTATCCTGCTCTGCGTCGCGTGACGAACTGCGGGCAAAACGGTCAGGAAAGATTTGGTAGAAAACCTGATCGGCCACCCACTGCGGTCCGCTGTCCGGTGCATCTACGGCAAATTGCTCCAGACGAGCAGGCGGAAAACGGCTGAACCCAAGCGGTGTAAACCACAACTGGCAATCAATCCAGAGCAGTTTGAAGCTGTAGCGCCGACGCGGCTGCCCGCTGCGAAGATCAATCGCCGCACGCCAGGCGGTCACGCCCGGGAACGGCTGCGTGCGTAATTTATGCATCGCCAGCGCAATTTCTTCGTTGTCATTCTCCGCACGCAGCGTGACGCGCTGCGGCAGGTTCTCCCCCGTCAGCCAGAGCGTAATGGCCAGTTGGTCTTTGTTTTGCTTAACAAATGGGGCAACCGGTAGGTGCCAGGCGTTCAACATCACGTATCCCCTTTGATGAAAATGAGCACACCTTGCCATAGCGATTTACAGGATAACTCATCATCTGAAGGTTTATTGGGGGAGGAGTTCGGGGGAGGAGAAATGACCGGATGGCATTCACGCCACCCGGTACAATCTTACTGCGCTTGCGCCATCTGGCGATCGTGGCGACGCTTGAACATCCAGCCAATCATCAGCAGAACAATCCAGCCACAGCCCACGTACAACGAGATGCGGGTGTCGGGATGATAGCCAATCAGTCCGATGATAAAGACGAGGAAAATCAGGCCTACAATGGTCGTTGCCACGCCGCCCGGCACTTTAAACTTCAGCGCTTTCACCTCTTCCGGCGGCAGACGACGACGGAACGCGATTTGCGACAGCAGGATCATAATCCACACCCAGACCGTTGCGAAGGTCGCCAGCGACGCAATCACCAGGAAAACATTCTCCGGCATGATGTAGTTCAGATACACCGCAAACAGCAGAGCGATAGTCATCACCATCACCGTGACCCACGGGATCCCCCGACGCGAGGTTTTGGCGAACACTTTTGGCGCACTGCCCTGCTCCGCCATCCCGTGCAGCATACGACCGACGCCAAAGACGTCAGAGTTGATCGCCGACAGTGACGCCGTCAGCACCACAAAGTTAAGAATGCTGGCGGCAAAGGTAATACCGAGATGCTGGAAAGTCAGCACAAACGGGCTGCCAGCGGTTCCCACCTGGTTCCACGGGTAGATAGACATAATGACAAACAGCGTCCCCACGTAGAACACCAGAATACGCATCGGCACCGAGTTAATCGCGCGCGGAATGGATTTCTCCGGGTCTTTCGCTTCGCCGGCAGTGATACCGATAATTTCAATACCGCCGTAGGCAAACATCACCATCTGCAACGACATCACCATCCCCAGCCAGCCGTTGCTGAAGAAGCCACCGTTGGTCCACAGGTTATGGATCCCGGTCGGTTGTCCACCGTTGCCAATCCCCCAGATGATGATACCGAAACCAGCCACGATCATGATGATGATGGTGGCGACTTTAAAGAAGGAGAACCAGAATTCCAGTTCACCAAACACTTTCACGCTCATCAGGTTGATGGCACAGATGATCAGCACCACGCTGAGCACCCAGATCCAGTGCGGCACCGTCGGAAACCAGACGCCCATATAAATGCCGAACGCGGTCACGTCGGCAATGGCGACAATCAGGATTTCAAAACAGTAGGTCCAGCCGGTAATGTAACCGGCGAGCGGGCCGAGGTTTTCCTGCGCATAGCGCGAAAAGGAGCTGGCAGAAGGGTTGTGTACCGACATTTCACCCAACGCACGCATAATGATATAGGCCGCCACCCCGCCAATAATGTAGGCCAGCAGCACGCTTGGCCCGGCCATTTTAATGGCATCCGCAGAGCCATAAAACAGCCCGGTGCCAATGGCTGAGCCCAGGGCCATAAAGCGAATGTGTCGGGTGCTTAGCCCACGCTTCAGCTTGTTATTACTTTCCATCGATTCCTAACCCATCAACACAATAAAAAACCACGGGGCCAGTAATAGCCCCGTGGTTAAAACACTTTTCCGCAATCTTAGTGTGCGCTGGAGGTCACCTGTCGACCTGCTGCGCGATCCCAGACAACCGCCAGGACCACCATCACGACAGTGGGCATTAACCACGCCAGACCTTGTTCCGCCAGCGGTAAGCGCTGGGTCCAGGCTGGTAACACGTCGCCGATTGCCGATGCTTTAATACCATCAAGGATACCAAAAATCAGGCTGATAAACATTGCCGGAGCAATGACGCGGGTCGAATTATGCCACCATGAGCGGGTAAAACTTAATACAACCAGTGCGATACACGGCGGGTAGATCGCCGTCAGCACCGGAATAGAGATCTGAATCAGATGGCTGAGCCCCAGGTTGGATACCACCATTGAGAAGCCGCCAAGAATAAACACCAGCGTGCGGTAGGAGAGCGGCACATACTGAGCGAAGAATTCCGCACAAGCGCAGGTCAGGCCGACCGCCGTTACCAGACAGGCGATAAAGATCAGTGCCGCCAGCAGCAGGCTGCCCGCACCGCCAAAGGTGTGCTGAACATAGGCATGCAGGATCGCCGCGCCGTTCGCCGACTGATCGACCAGCGTAGCGCTGTCAGATCCGAGACGGAACAGCGCCAGGTACAGCAGCGTTAATCCGACGCCCGCCATCAGGCCAGCCCAGACGGTGTAACGGGTCAGCAGACGCGCTTCGGTTACGCCGCGAGAACGCGCGGCGTTAACAATAACGATACCAAAGACCATCGCGCCCAGCGTGTCCATCGTCAGGTAGCCATTAACGAAACCATTGGAGAACGCGGCGGTCTGGTACGCTTCCATCGCATGGCTGATCGGACCGGCAGGCCAGATGATGGCCGCAACGGAGAGCACAATCAGCGCCAGAATCTTCAGCGGCGCCAGGAAGTTACCCACGGTATCCAGCAGTTTGCCCGGATAGAGCGAGACCAGAATGACAATGGAAAAATAGACCACGCTGTAGATAAGCAGCGGCATGGCCGAATCGCCGGTCAGCGGGGCGATCCCCACTTCAAAAGAGACCGTCGCGGTGCGCGGCGTGGCGAATAACGGCCCGACGGCCAGATAGCAGACAGTCGCCAACAAAACGCCAGCGACTTTACCGATAGGGGTACTCAGACTATCAACACCACCACCGACTTTCGCCAGCGCGATAACGGTCAGCACCGGTAGCCCAACAGCGGTGATCAGAAAACCGAATGCCGCCATCCAGACGTTTTCGCCTGCCTGCAAACCAACCATTGGAGGAAAGATGATGTTCCCTGCGCCGACGAACAGCGCAAAAGTCATAAAGCCCAGCGCAATAATATCGCGCGATTTTAACTGATGGGTCATAAAGCTTACGGCCTGTGGATGTGGTGTTGATTAAATTAACGTAGTGTCTTTCCCAGCGGGAAGAAACAGCGGTTTTTTTAAGCTATTCCAGAGGGATATCTCCCATAACCTGGAAAGCAAAGAATAGTTTTTCGATTTACCGCCTGAATACAGTCAGTCTGACAGCATCTGGGGCGCAATTTAAACGCTTATAACGTTTTAAAGCAAGGAGGGATCCAAAAACCGGAAGATTATAGTGATATCAAATCTCATACCAGTGTAAAACACCATACTACAGAAAAAGTCATGGCTTATCATGCGAACAAAAAACAACCAGACATTGATAAATTCAGCAGACTTATCTTAGCCGCAAAGAAAATAAGCCAGCATTGGCTGGCTTATGGAAAGAAAACCTTACGATTCCACTTTAAGCACTTTTTTTGGCAATTAATCGTTCCGGCAGCACAAAACTAAAGCGCGTCCCTTTACCCAGTTGACTGTCGATCATCAGGCGACTTTCATGATGATTCACCGCGTGTTTGACGATAGCCAGCCCCAGTCCACTGCCGCCCGTTTGCCGCGAACGCGCTTTATCAACGCGATAAAATCGCTCCGTTAACCGCGGGATATGTTCCGGCGCAATGCCCGGTCCGTTATCCTCCACGCTAAACTCCGCGCCGTGCGGTACCGCCTGCCAGCGGACGGTGATATGGGTTCCCGCTGGCGTATGGTTCACCGCGTTATACACCAGGTTGGACATCGCGCTACGCAGTTGTTCTTCATTCCCCAGCACTTTCAGCTGGTTATCCACCTCAAAGCTAAAAGTGTGCTTCTGCTGACTGAGCGTCTGCGCCTCGCGTTCGACCATGCGCAATATCATCGGCACATCGACCTGTTCATTGAGCAAAAGCGTCGGTGCGGCTTCAATTTTCGACAGCGTGAGCAACTGTTTTACCAGTCCTTCCATGCGCGAGGTCTGGTCGCGCATCGTTAACAGCGCTTTTTCGCGCGTTGCCCCTTCCAGCGTCTGCTCGTACATCATTTCAAGATAGCCCTGCAACACCGTAAGCGGGGTACGCAGCTCGTGGCTCACGTTGGCGAAGAAATTACGTCTTGCGCCTTCGAGCTGGTGCATCTGGGTCATGTCGCGCGCCACCATCAGCAGTTGCTTATCGGTATACGGCATAACGCGAATTTCCAGATGTCGCCCAGTATTAAGCACCAGATTCAGCGGCCGACTGAAGTCCCGCTGCTTGAGGTACTGCGTAAACTCCGGGTAGCGCAGCAGGTTAAGGATGTTCTGTCCGCTATCGTCCGGCCAGCGTAAGCCCAGCACCTGTTGCGCCAGACCGTTACACCAGAAGATCCCCCCCTCTTCGGTGGTCAATACCACCGCATCGGGCAGCGACTCCGCCCCGCTGCGAAAGCGTTTAATCAGATTGCCCAGCTCGCGACGACGCTTTTTATTGCGCAGTTGCATCTGATGCAAACCGTACAGCAGCGGTTCCCAACTGCCTCGTCCCGGCGGCGGCGTCATGCTTCTGTCGACCCACAGCCACCATGAGAGACGTAATAAATTCCAGAAATGCCAGATAAGCAGTCCTGTTACCGATGCCAGTAAAAACCACGGCAGGTAACCAAAAAATGCACTTAGGATGAAGGCCGGGATACAGCAAAGTATCAGCTCCAGCACCAACCTTTTCCATGACAGCCGTTCCAGCACGGGTCACTCTCCCTTCAGAGCCAGGCTCTTGTTCTTGCCTTTCAGAAACGGGTCGAAAAACGATACCCTGTCCCGCGAACCGTCTGCACCATCCGATCGTGGCCGCTGGCTTCCAGCGCCTTACGCAGACGGCGAATATGCACATCAACCGTGCGATCCTCAACGTAGACATTGGTGCCCCAGACGTGATTCAGCAGTTGTTCACGGCTGTAAACCCGCTCGGGATGTGTCATAAAGAAATGCAGGAGTTTAAATTCTGTCGGCCCCATGTCGAGTGGGTTGTCGCCGGTCATCACGCGGTGCGATGTGGGATCCAGGCTTAACCCCTGCATCTCGATGACCTCTTCCACCGCCATCGGCGAGATCCTACGCATCACCGCTTTGATACGGGCAACCAGCTCTTTCGGTGAGAACGGTTTGGTAATGTAATCATCCGCACCGGTTTCCAGGCCGCGTACACGATCCTCTTCTTCCCCTCTGGCGGTCAACATCATGACCGGAATATCCCGGGTCATCGCTTCACGCTTGAGGTGTTTAATAAACTGTAGACCAGAACCGCCGGGCAACATCCAGTCAAGGAGGATCAAATCCGGCCAGGGTTCATTAAGCTGGTTCACCGCACTGTCATAATCTTCAGCTTCAACGGGTTGAAAGCCATTTTGCTCAAGCACGAAACAGACCATTTCGCGAATTGGAGCTTCATCTTCTACGACCAGAATACGTCTCGCCATGATTTGCCCTGTTATATAAGTTGCTTATCATCATCTGTCTTAATGCGGCGCCATTATGCGTCAGTTTTATGACAGATTTATGAAAATGTATGCTGACGTTAACCTTAGGTTGTTGATTTATGACACCCGAGAAACGAGATATTACAGCTCCCGAATGGTTATAATCCCCTTTATGCTTTTTTGCCATGGAACCGTTATGCGCATCCTTCACACCTCTGACTGGCATCTGGGACAAAATTTCTACAGTAAAAGCCGTGCCGCTGAACATCAGGCTTTTCTTGACTGGCTGCTGGAAACGGCGGTTAAGCAGCAGGTGGATGCGATCATCGTGGCAGGCGATATCTTCGATACCGGCTCACCACCAAGCTATGCCCGCGAGCTCTATAACCGTTTTGTGGTCAACCTACAGCAAACGGGCTGTCATCTGGTGGTATTAGCGGGAAACCATGATTCCGTCGCCACGCTGAATGAATCCCGTGAGATTCTGGCGTTTCTCAATACCACGGTAGTGGCCAGCGCCGGTCACGCGCCGCAACTCCTGCATCGTCGCGACGGTCAGCCCGGCGCGGTGCTGTGCCCGGTGCCGTTTTTACGCCCGCGCGACATTGTCAGCAGTCAGGCGGGACTCTCCGGTCAGGAAAAACAGCAGCATCTGCTGGGCGCCATCACCGACTATTACCAGCAGCAATACGAGGCCGCCTGCGCGTTACGTGGCGATCTCGCCCTGCCGATTATCGCCACCGGCCACCTGACCACCGTTGGCGCCAGCAAAAGTGACGCTGTGCGTGACATTTATATTGGTACGCTGGATGCTTTCCCGGCGCAGAACTTCCCGCCTGCCGATTATATCGCGCTGGGCCACATCCACCGGGCGCAGAAAATTGGCGGTACAGAGCACATCCGCTACTGCGGCTCGCCCATCGCGCTGAGCTTTGACGAATGCGGCAAAAGCAAATATGTGCATCAGGTGGACTTCCAGGACGGCGCGTTAGCCGGCGTTGAGGAACTCATCATTCCGGTTACGCAACCACTGGCAATATTAAAAGGCGATTTCGCCGCCATTACCGAACAGCTGGAGCAATGGCGTGACAGCCCTCAGGCCCCCCCGGTCTGGCTGGATATCGAAATCACCACCGATGAATACCTGCATGACATGCAGCGGAAAATTCAGACGCTGACGGAAACGCTGCCCGTTGAGGTACTGTTAGTCCGACGCAGTCGGGAGCAGCGCGAACGCATGTTGTGTAACGAACGCCGGGAAACGCTGAGCGAGCTGAGCGTGGATGAGGTATTTACTCGCCGTCTGGCGCTGGAAGAACTTGAGCCGCCGCAGTGCGAACGCCTGACAGCACTTTTTCACCGCACACTACAGACACTGTCCGGGGAGCATGAGGCATGAAGATTCTCAGTCTGCGCCTGAAAAACCTCAATTCGCTGAAAGGGGAATGGAAGGTCGATTTCACGGTGGAGCCCTTTGCCAGCAACGGCCTGTTTGCCATTACCGGGCCTACGGGGGCGGGTAAAACCACTCTGCTCGACGCGATTTGCCTGGCGCTGTACCACGAGACGCCACGCCTGAATACCGTGTCGCAATCGCAGAACGATCTGATGTCCCGTGATACGGCGGAATGTCTGGCGGAAGTGGAGTTTGAAGTCAAAGGCGAAGCGTATCGTGCGTTCTGGAGCCAGAACCGGGCGCGCAACCAGCCCGACGGTAATTTACAGGTTCCGCGCGTTGAACTGGCGCGCTGTGCCGACGGGAAAATCCTTGCCGATAAAGTGAAAGACAAACTGGAGATGACGGCGGAACTGACCGGTCTGGATTATGGTCGATTTACCCGTTCGATGCTGCTCTCGCAGGGGCAGTTCGCCGCCTTCCTCAACGCGAAGCCGAAAGAGCGTGCGGAACTGCTGGAAGAACTGACCGGCACGGAAATTTACGGCCAGATCTCTGCCCAGGTGTTTGAACAGCACAAAACCGCACGCACCGAACTGGAAAAATTACAGGCGCAGGCCAACGGCGTCGCGCTGTTAGCCCCCGAGGCGTTGCAGACGCTGACAGAAAGTTTGCAGGCACTCACTGACGAAGAGAAACAGCTGGTCGCCCAGCAACAGACTGGACAGCAGCAGCTGAACTGGCTGACGCGACAGCACGAACTGCAGACCGACGCAAACCAGCGTCAGCAGATGCTGCGGGTTGCCCAGGAAGTACTGGAAAACGCCCAGCCACAGCTGGCAACGCTCAGCCTTGCACAACCTGCCAGAGCGTTGCGCCCATTGTGGGAGCGCATTCAGGAGCAATCCGCTACCGTTTCCCGAACTCGCCAGCAGATTAACGAAGTAAATACTCGCTTACAGAGTAGATTCACGCTGCGCAACCACATCCGACGCCAGGCAGAGCAACAGTCCACCGCCCTGCTCGCTACGCAACAGACGCTGAGCGAGTGGCTAAACGAACACGATCGCTTTCGCCTATGGAGCAACGAGTCAGGAGGATGGCGCGCCCTTTTTGCTCAGCAGGCCAGCGATAACGTTCAGCTGGCTAAATGGCAGCAACAGCAGGTCAACGATAGCCGCAAGCTGGAATCGCTGCCGCCAGTGACGCTCAATCTGACGGCAGAGGAAGTCGCAGCGGCGCTAGTGCAACATGCGCAACAGAGTCCTCTGCGCCAGCAACTGCTTTCGCTCCATGGTCAGATTGTTCCCCGACTGACGCGTTTGAGTCAGCTTCAGGCGACGATAATGCATAACAAACAGGAACTGGCCCGACTCAATACCCTGCTGGAGGCAAAGCGCCAGCAGTATAAAGACAAATATCAGCAGTATCAGGATGTTAAAACACTTTGTGAGCAGGAGGCGCGGATCAAAGATCTGGAAAGCCAGCGTGCGCAGTTGCAGTCCGGCCAGCCCTGCCCGCTTTGCGGTTCCACCACCCATCCTGCTGTCGCGGCATATCAGGCACTCGAACCCGGTGTTAATCAGGCGCGACGCGATGCGCTGGAAAAAGAAGTCAAAACGCTGGCCGACGAAGGCGCCACCCTGCGTGGACAGTCCGAGGCAGTCAACCAGCAGCTACAGCGTGACGAAAGCGAAGCGCAGACGCTGGCTAAAGAAGAGCAGGCGCTCACTCAACAGTGGCAAACGACGATCGGTGCACTGAACCTCACGTTACAGCCGCAGGATGATATTCAGCCCTGGCTGACGGCGCAGGACGAACACGAGCAGCAACTCTACCAGTTGAGCCAGCGCCATGACCTACAGGCGCAAATTACCGCCCATGCACAGCAGGTGGCGCAGTTCCGCCAGCAAATCGACCAGCGCCAGGCAACGCTGGCAGCACAGTTAAGCCGCTATACGTTGTCACTTCCTGAGGAAGGCCGCGAGGAGGCATGGTTAGATGCGCGCGCGGCAGAGGCACAAACATGGCAGCAGCGGCAGACGGAGTTGACGGCGATACAGGCGCGCATCGCGCAGCTCACCCCGCTACTCGAGACGCTGCCCGCCGTCGATACCCACGCAGAAGATGATGCAAGCGTGACGCTGGAAAACTGGCGTCAGGTTCATGACGAGTGCGTGTCGCTGCGCAGTCAATTGCAGACATTACAGCAGCAGGAGAAACAGGAAACTCAGCGCGCTGCCGATGCGCAGGCGCAGTTCGATGCCGCGCTGTCGCACAGTATATTTGCCGATCAGGCGGCATTTCTTGCCGCGCTGCTGGATGACGAGGCGGTCACGCGTCTGGAACAGCTAAAACAGTCGCTGGAAAACCAGGTTCAGCAGGCACAGACGCTCGCCACACAATCGGCGCAGGCGCTGGCGGCACATCAGCAACAGCCGCCAGCGGGTCTGGATCCCACGCTGTCGATTGAGCATGTTCAGCAAACCGTGGCGCAGCTTAACGATCGGGTACGCGATAACGCTACGCGTCAGGGCGAAATACGCCAACAGCTAAAACAGGACAGCGACAATCGCCAGCAGCAGCAGACGTTGATGCAAAAAATCGACAACGCGATGCAACAGGTTGAGGACTGGGGCTACCTGAATGCGCTAATCGGCTCTAAAGAGGGGGATAAATTCCGCAAATTCGCCCAGGGGCTGACGCTGGATAACCTGGTCTGGCTGGCGAACAACCAGTTGACCCGCCTGCATGGTCGCTATTTACTGCAACGTAAAGCCAGTGAAGCGCTGGAACTGGAGGTGGTCGATACCTGGCAGGCCGACGCCGTACGCGATACCCGTACCCTTTCCGGTGGCGAAAGTTTCCTGGTCAGTCTCGCGCTGGCGCTGGCGCTCTCCGATCTGGTCAGCCACAAAACGCGCATTGACTCGCTGTTCCTTGATGAAGGCTTCGGCACGCTCGACAGTGAAACGCTGGATACCGCCCTTGATGCGCTGGATGCGCTCAACGCCAGCGGCAAAACCATTGGCGTGATTAGCCATGTAGAAGCGATGAAAGAACGGATTCCGGTGCAGATCAAGGTGAAGAAAATCAACGGACTAGGCTACAGCAAACTCGACAGAATGTTTGCCGTAGAATAACAGGTACGACAGGCCGGATAGCGCCGGCCTCTCCTGGCACTATTCCTGCGGCCACAGCCACGCCGCACCGCGCACGCCGCTGGAATCTCCGTGCACAGCTTTGCGCACCGGCGTTTCGCACTCACCACCAAACACAAACCGTTTAATTAGCGGCGGTATCGTTTTGTACAGGCGGTCAATGTTGCTCATTCCGCCGCCGAGAACGAAAACGTCCGGGTCAAGAATATTCACCACATGGGCCAGCGATTTTGCCAGCCGCAGCTCATAGCGGCTGAGCGCCAGTTCGGCCAGCGCATTTTGCTCCTCCACCAGACGGATAATCTCACTGCCTTTTAAGGCGTTACCGCTCAGACGCTGGTAATCGGTGGCGAACCCGGTACCAGAAATAAACGTCTCGATGCATCCCTGTTTTCCGCAGTAGCAGGGGACTTCTTCACGGTAGCGAAGCTCATCCTCATCCATCCACGGCAAAGGGTTGTGACCCCATTCGCCCGCCGTCCCATTGCCGCCGATGTGCGCCCGACCGTTGAGCGCCACACCTGCGCCGCAGCCGGTACCAATAATCACGGCAAAAACCGTCATTGCCCCGGCAGCCGCTCCATCAACGGCCTCAGAAACGGCCAGACAGTTCGCGTCATTCGCCAGACGAACGTCACGCTGCAGACGGGTGCTGAGGTCTTTATCAAACGGCTGACCGTTCAGCCACGTGGAGTTGGCATTCTTCACCACGCCGGTGTAAGGCGAAATGGAACCCGGGATCCCTATCCCTACCGTCCCCGTTTGTCCGGTGGTCTGCTCCGCCATCGCCACCAGCGTGGCAATGGTTTCGATGGTTTGCTGATAGTCATTTCGCGGCGTCGGCAGACGATGGCGGAACAGTTGTTCCCCAGCCTCACTGAGCGCGATCACTTCCGTTTTGGTGCCGCCTAAATCAATACCAATACGCACACGATGTTCCTCTTTTTTTGGGAATATCAACAGAGTAGAGCGAGGTATAGGGAATGGCAATGCAAGCCTGCCGACA
>NZ_JBFWLF010000068.1:0-16851 GCF_050252275.1 Citrobacter sp.
AAAGCGATTAATAACCAATAATTGCCGAATATTGCGCCACGCTGTTCGCAACCTAACCAAACAGTCACATTCCGGGCGATTTCGATGAAAAAGGGGTTGACGCTTCAAGGCTCAATACGCATAATGCGCCCCGCAACGCCGATAAGGTAAGCGCGAAAAAAGAGGGCTACGTAGCTCAGTTGGTTAGAGCACATCACTCATAATGATGGGGTCACAGGTTCGAATCCCGTCGTAGCCACCATCTTTTTTGCGGGAGTGGCGAAATTGGTAGACGCACCAGATTTAGGTTCTGGCGCCGCAAGGTGTGCGAGTTCAAGTCTCGCCTCCCGCACCATTCCCATAAAAGCGTTGCACGGATGGGGTATCGCCAAGCGGTAAGGCACCGGTTTTTGATACCGGCATTCCCTGGTTCGAATCCAGGTACCCCAGCCATTTTTCTTCGAGTTTGCGGATTACCGCGACGGTCATTGGGGTATCGCCAAGCGGTAAGGCACCGGTTTTTGATACCGGCATTCCCTGGTTCGAATCCAGGTACCCCAGCCATCGAAGAAACACCCTGGCTACGTAGCTCAGTTGGTTAGAGCACATCACTCATAATGATGGGGTCACAGGTTCGAATCCCGTCGTAGCCACCATATTCAGAACACGTTAGTTTCTTTAAACGGGTTCAAAAACAATTTGTTGGGGTATCGCCAAGCGGTAAGGCACCGGATTCTGATTCCGGCATTCCGAGGTTCGAATCCTCGTACCCCAGCCAAATTTCAAGATGTACTGCACTATTGGATATCTCCAGGCTGTAAAGCACCGGGCTGAGTCCGGCGCGAGATAACCGACATACCATTGGGGTATCGCCAAGCGGTAAGGCACCGGATTCTGATTCCGGCATTCCGAGGTTCGAATCCTCGTACCCCAGCCACATCAGAAAAGCTCGCTTCGGCGAGCTTTTTGCTTTTCTGCTAGTGACCAACGAACAGGCCTGATAAGCGTACCGCCATCAGGCCTTTATCAACGCTACAGCCCTAATGCGTATTTCAGCGCCTGACGTTTCAACATGCCAGCGCGTTCAGCCGCCATTAGTCCAAGGTTACGAATAATCCGCAGCGGCTGCAGATCATTACTGAATCCGGCGTAGAACAGATCCATCCCGCTTTGCATGATGAAGTTATCTGCCATGCGCCGGGTCTGGTAACGTTTCAGAACCGGCTGACTCGCCCAGGACTCGCCATAACTGCGGGCATTCACCAGCACATCAATCAGCGCATCCACGTCGCGATAGCCCAGGTTTACCCC
The DNA here is from genome assembly GCF_050252275.1 of Citrobacter sp. Classification (NCBI taxonomy): domain Bacteria; kingdom Pseudomonadati; phylum Pseudomonadota; class Gammaproteobacteria; order Enterobacterales; family Enterobacteriaceae; genus Citrobacter; species Citrobacter sp. The sequence goes on from NZ_JBFWLF010000068.1 coordinate 1,291, forward strand.
CTGCCCGGCCAGCGGATGAATGGTGTGCGCCGCATCACCAACCAGCGCCAGCCCCGGCTGCACATATTGCAGGGCATGACGGCGCGTCAGCGGAAACGCACCTGCCGCGACGGGCATCACCTGTCCCAGACGCGCCGGGAAATGCTTCGCGATCTCCGTCTGAAGCTGCGACATACTTAGCCCCTGCAACTGACGGATCCGCGCCGGTGAGTCATACCACACCAGCGATGCCCAGTTATCGAACAGCGGCAGAAACGCGCGCGGCCCCTCCGGCGTAAACTGCTGCCAGGTGCTGTCACCAGGGTCATTCTCGCACTGAACGGTAATCAGCATACAGGATTGCGCATACTGCCAGGCGTGAATGCCAATGCCGGCCATCTGCCGCACCTGCGAATTTGCGCCATCCGCGCCAATCACCAGTTTTGCGGTGATTCGCTCGCCACCGGCCAGTTCCAGCTCATGACGTTCGTTATGGCGATGCAGCGCAATCAGCGAAGCCGGAACCCGCAGCGTCACTTTCGGATGCGCTTCCAGCGCCTGCCAGAGCGCCTGTTGCAAAACGTTGTTTTCAACCATATACCCAAGTAGCGGCAGCTTCAGTTCGCTGGCGTCAAACACCACATGTGCGTTTTCCCACTCCCAGGTTTCCAGTCGACGATAGGGATGACTGCGCATCCCCTGCACGGCATCCCAGACGCCGAGTCCCTTCAGCAGTGAAACCGAGGCGGCGCTGATCGCCGAAATACGCACGTCCGGCTGGCTGTGTGCAACAAACGGCGCAGGCGCGGCGTGTTCAATCACCGTTACTGTGAAGCCGTGTTGGGCCAGTCCCAGCGCCAGTGCGCCACCGACCATTCCCCCGCCGACAATGGCAATTTCCGTTGGTTGATTTGTCATGGTCAATCATCCTGTTGCATGAATAAGACAAGTTTACAGGATTTTTTACCCCTTGAGGCTGATAACGGTCATACTGGTCACCAGGGCAGCAAAGCATTACACTATGCGCCCTGCAATTCAGCCACTATTTCGCAAGAGCAAGTCGATGACCAAAAAACTCCATATTAAAACCTGGGGCTGTCAGATGAACGAATACGATTCATCGAAGATGGCCGATCTGCTGGATGCCACTCACGGGTATCAACTGACCGATGTGGCGGAAGAAGCGGATGTGCTGCTGCTGAATACCTGCTCAATCCGCGAGAAGGCTCAGGAAAAAGTCTTCCATCAGTTGGGCCGCTGGAAGCTCTTGAAAGAGAAAAATCCCGATCTGATCATCGGCGTCGGCGGTTGTGTGGCGTCTCAGGAAGGCGATCATATCCGCCAACGCGCGCACTATGTCGACATTATCTTCGGGCCGCAAACGCTGCATCGCCTGCCGGAAATGATTAACTCCGTTCGCGGCAACCGTAGTCCGGTTGTTGATATTAGCTTCCCGGAGATCGAGAAGTTTGACCGCCTGCCAGAACCGCGTGCGGAAGGTCCGACCGCGTTTGTCTCTATTATGGAAGGCTGCAACAAATATTGTACTTACTGCGTGGTGCCTTACACCCGCGGTGAGGAAGTCAGCCGTCCGTCTGATGACATTCTGTTTGAAATTGCCCAGCTTGCGGCTCAGGGCGTCCGTGAAGTCAATCTGCTTGGCCAGAACGTCAACGCCTGGCGCGGACAAAACTACGACGGTACCACCGGTTCGTTCGCCGACCTGCTGCGTCTTGTTGCCGCCATTGACGGTATCGATCGCATCCGCTTCACCACCAGCCATCCAATCGAGTTCACCGACGACATTATCGACGTCTATCGCGACACGCCGGAACTGGTGAGCTTCCTGCACCTGCCGGTACAGAGCGGTTCGGATCGCGTACTGAATCTGATGGGACGTACCCACACGGCGCTGGAATATAAAGCGATCATTCGCAAGCTGCGTGCGGCACGTCCGGACATTCAGATAAGCTCCGACTTCATCGTCGGCTTCCCGGGTGAAACCACCCAGGACTTCGAGCAGACCATGAAGCTGATTGCTGACGTTAATTTCGACATGAGCTACAGCTTCATCTTCTCTGCACGTCCGGGAACGCCAGCCGCCGATATGGTCGATGATGTGCCGGAAGAAGAGAAGAAACAGCGTCTGTATATTCTTCAGGATCGCATTAACCAGCAGGCGATGGCCTGGAGCCGTCGTATGCTCGGCACCGTTCAGCGTATTCTGGTAGAAGGAACGTCGCGTAAGAGCATCATGGAACTGTCTGGTCGTACCGAAAATAACCGCGTGGTGAACTTCGAAGGCACGCCGGAGATGATTGGTAAATTTGTCGATGTGGAAATTACCGATGTCTGGACCAACTCACTGCGCGGGAAAGTGGTGCGTACCGAAGACGAAATGGGTCTGCGCATTGCAGAAACCCCGGAATCGGTGATTGCGCGAACCCGTAAAGAGAACGAGATTGGCGTCGGGTTCTGGCAGCCTTAATTCTGCTGAAAACGTCAAAATGCCCGATAACGCTGCGCTTATCGGGCCTACAAAGCACGACGCTTCATAGGCCCGATAAGGCTCTTGTATTTCCTCTCTGCGCCCCCATCTTTATTCCAGTGCTTGCGCCTTTCACCCGTGGCGTGAATAATTTCCTGACAGGCCGGTGAATGTTCGCCTTCCGGCTCCCTATGCATAAGAGGAACAGTTTGAACACAGACACTCGCGAAATTACCCTTGAGCCCGCAGACAACGCCCGCCTGCTGAGCCTTTGCGGCCCGTTTGACGACAACATCAAACAGCTGGAACGCCGTCTCGGCATCGAGATTAACCGCCGTGACAACCATTTTAAACTGACCGGTCGCCCGATTTGCGTCACCGCTGCGGCAGATATCCTGCGCAGCCTGTATGTCGATACTGCGCCGATGCGCGGCCAGACGCAGGATATCGAACCGGAACAAATCCACCTTGCGATTAAAGAAGCGCGTGTGCTTGAGCAGAGCGCTGAGAGCGTTCCCGAGTACGGCAAAGCGGTCAATATCAAAACCAAGCGTGGTGTGATTAAACCGCGTACACCTAACCAGGCGCAGTACATCGCCAACATTCTCGACCATGACATCACCTTCGGCGTCGGTCCTGCCGGTACAGGGAAAACCTACCTCGCCGTTGCCGCTGCCGTGGATGCCCTTGAGCGCCAGGAGATCCGCCGTATTCTGCTGACCCGTCCGGCGGTTGAAGCCGGGGAAAAACTGGGCTTCCTGCCAGGCGATTTGAGCCAGAAGGTCGACCCGTATCTGCGCCCGCTGTATGACGCCCTGTTCGAAATGCTCGGCTTCGAGAAAGTTGAAAAGCTGATTGAGCGCAACGTGATTGAAGTGGCTCCGCTGGCCTATATGCGCGGACGTACACTGAACGATGCCTTTATCATTCTTGATGAAAGTCAGAACACCACTATCGAACAGATGAAGATGTTCCTGACCCGTATCGGCTTTAACTCGAAGGCGGTGATTACCGGCGACGTCACGCAGATTGACCTGCCGCGCAACATCAAATCGGGTCTGCGCCATGCCGTTGAGGTGCTGGCAGAGGTCGACGAGATCAGCTTTAACTTCTTCCACAGCGAAGACGTCGTGCGCCACCCGGTGGTAGCCCGTATCGTTAACGCCTATGAAGCCTGGGAAGAAGCCGAACAAAAACGTAAAGCCGAGCTGGCTGCCGAGCGCAAGCGTGAAGCTCAGGAACAACAGGAACAGAAATGAGTCAGGTGATCCTTGATTTGCAACTGGCGTGCGAGAACAACAGCGGTTTGCCGGAAGAGAGCCAGTTTCAGGCCTGGTTGAATGCGGTTATCCCGCAATTTCAGGAAGAATCAGAAGTGACGATTCGCCTGGTGGACGAGGCCGAAAGCCACGACCTCAATCTGACCTATCGTGGGAAAGATAAGCCGACCAACGTGCTCTCTTTTCCGTTTGAAGCGCCGCCAGGGATTGAAATGCCGCTGCTCGGTGATTTGATCATCTGCCGTCAGGTAGTTGAACAGGAAGCCCGGGATCAAGGTAAGCCGCTGGATGCCCACTGGGCGCACATGGTCGTCCACGGCAGCCTGCATTTGCTGGGTTACGATCATATCGAAGACGACGAGGCAGAAGAGATGGAATCCCTCGAGACAGAGATTATGCTTGCTCTGGGCTATGAGGATCCGTACATTGCCGAGAAGGAATAAGCGACCGGGCGAATGCCCGGTGGTTTCTGGTGATGCCATGCGCTGAGTTTGCGCGCATTGAGCAAGAGATTAACTAACAAGAGAACCCATACGACGCCATGAGCGACGACAATTCACACAGTAGTGACACGTTAAACAGCAAGAAGGGATTTTTCTCCCTGTTACTGAGCCAACTTTTCCACGGTGAACCGAAAAACCGTGATGAATTGCTGGCGCTGATCCGTGATTCCGGGCAGAACGACCTTATCGATGAAGATACGCGCGATATGCTCGAAGGGGTGATGGACATTGCGGACCAGCGCGTTCGCGACATCATGATTCCCCGCTCCCAGATGATTACCCTGAAACGCAACCAGACGCTGGACGAATGCCTCGATGTCATCATCGAGTCCGCCCACTCGCGTTTTCCGGTGATCAGCGAAGACAAAGATCACATTGAAGGGATTCTGATGGCCAAGGACTTGCTGCCGTTTATGCGCAGCGATGCCGAAGCCTTCAGCATGGAGAAAGTGTTACGCCAGGCCGTTGTCGTCCCGGAGAGCAAACGCGTTGACCGTATGCTCAAAGAGTTTCGCTCTCAGCGTTACCATATGGCTATCGTCATCGACGAATTCGGCGGTGTCTCTGGTCTGGTCACCATTGAAGATATCCTCGAACTGATCGTCGGTGAAATCGAAGATGAATACGACGAAGAAGATGATATCGACTTCCGTCAGCTCAGTCGCCATACCTGGACCATTCGCGCGCTCGCGCCGATCGAAGACTTCAATGATGCCTTCGGAACCAGCTTTAGCGACGAAGAGGTCGATACCATTGGGGGTCTGGTGATGCAGGCGTTTGGTCACCTGCCCGCACGGGGTGAAACCATTGATATCGATGGTTACCAGTTCAAAGTGGCCATGGCCGACAGCCGTCGTATTATTCAGGTTCACGTCAGAATTCCGGATGACTCCCCCCAGCCAAAACTGGACGAATAACACCGAACGGGAAGAAGAACTCAATGGCTTTTGCCTCATTACTTGAACGCCAGCGTATTCGCCTGCTGCTGGCGTTATTATTCGGTGCCTGCGGTACGCTGGCTTTTTCTCCTTATGACATCTGGCCCGCTGCGATTGTGTCGCTGATGGGCTTGCAGGCACTCACCCTGAATCGTCGCCCGCGTCAGTCAGCTGCTATCGGCTATTTCTGGGGACTGGGACTCTTCGGTACAGGTATCAACTGGGTTTACGTCAGTATCGCGCAGTTTGGTGGGATGCCAGGCCCGGTGAACGTCTTCCTTGTGGTGCTGCTCGCGGCATACCTTTCGCTGTATACCGGACTGTTTGCTGGCGTGCTTGCGCGTCTGTGGCCGAAAACCAGCTGGCTGCGGGTTGCTATTGCTGCGCCGGTGGTCTGGCAGCTATCGGAATTTCTGCGTGGCTGGGTGCTGACCGGATTTCCATGGCTGCAGTTCGGCTACAGTCAGATCGACGGCCCGCTGAAAGGGCTGGCACCGGTAATGGGTGTCGAAGCCATAAACTTCCTGTTGATGATGGTCAGCGGATTGCTGGTTCTCTCGCTGGTCAGCCGTAACTGGCGTCCGCTGGTGGTCGCCATCGTTCTTTTCGCGCTCCCTTTCCCACTGCGCTATATCCAGTGGTTCACCCTGGAGCCGGAAAGAACAACCCGCGTGTCGCTGGTTCAGGGCAATATCCCGCAGTCGTTGAAATGGGACGAAGGCCAGTTGATGAATACGCTCAAGATCTATCTGGATGCGACGCAGCCCGAAATGGGGAAATCGCAGCTGATCATCTGGCCGGAATCCGCCATTCCGGATCTGGAAATCAGCCAGCAGCGCTTTCTGGGCATGCTGGATGACCTGTTGCGTTCGAAGAACAGCTCGCTGATTACCGGTATTGTCGATGCGCGACTGAACAAGCAGAACCGTTACGACACCTACAACACCATCATCACGTTGGGGAAAGACAATCCTTACCGTTATGACTCCACCAACCGCTACAACAAAAACCATCTGGTGCCGTTTGGTGAGTTTGTGCCGCTGGAATCCATTCTTCGTCCCTTAGCGCCGTTCTTTGACCTGCCGATGTCCTCGTTCAGCCGTGGCCCGTACATTCAGCCGCAACTGCATGCGCACGGTTTAGCACTGACCGCCGCGATTTGCTACGAGATCATTTTGGGTGAACAGGTACGCGATAACTTCCGCCCGGACACGGACTTTCTGCTAACCATCTCCAACGATGCGTGGTTTGGTAAGTCGATTGGTCCGTGGCAGCATTTCCAGATGGCGCGGATGCGCTCGCTGGAGCTGGCACGCCCCCTGCTGCGCAGTACTAACAACGGTATTACAGCGGTGATTGGTCCGCAGGGCGAGATTCAGGCGATGATCCCGCAATTTACGCGCCAGGTGTTAACCGTCGATGTAACGCCAACATCGGGCTTAACGCCATATGCTCGCACCGGCAACTGGCCGCTGTGGCTCCTGACCGCGCTGTTCGGTTTTGCCGCCGTGTTAATGAGTTTGCGTCAACGTCGTAAATAATCGATTACTCCCTGCATCAGGCCGGATAACCGCGCTTACGCGTCTTATCCGGCCTACCATTCTCCATTCTCTTCTTCCATTCTGGCACGCCTATTGCTTTGTTAACAAAGGCAAACCTGTTTTTGGCGTTCAGCGCAACGTCGTCGCACTAAAGCAGTTCACCAGTAGCACCGAAACGGTGCAACGAGGGATTTTTGCCTCTAAACGGTGCGGCGCACTTCGCAAAAATAAACAATAACGCAGCAATATCTTTACATTAAGCCAGACTAAATGTTAACAAACAGGTAAAACACTGCACGCTTAAGTTGCAGGTGATAACAACACAGACACTCACAATAGGTATCACTGCGTCGACGGCGCAGACGATAAGGAGTTGGATATGCAATTACGTAAGCTAGCCGCAGCAATGCTGGTAATGGGAATGTCAGCCGGTCTGGTACATGCGGAAGATGCGGCCCCTGCCGCAGGCAGCACGCTGGACAAGATCGCCAAAAACGGCGTTATCGTCGTCGGTCACCGTGAATCCTCCGTGCCGTTCTCTTATTACGACAATCAGCAGAAAGTGGTGGGTTATTCTCAAGATTACTCCAACGCCATCGTTGAAGCCGTGAAGAAGAAGCTGAACAAGCCCGATCTGCAGGTGAAACTGATCCCGATTACGTCGCAGAACCGTATTCCGCTGCTGCAAAACGGCACTTTCGACTTTGAGTGCGGGTCCACCACCAACAACCTTGAGCGCCAGAAACAGGCCGCTTTCTCTGACACCATCTTTGTCGTCGGCACCCGTCTGCTGGCGAAAAAAGGCGGCGACATTAAAGACTTCCCGGACCTGAAAGGCAAAGCGGTTGTTGTCACCTCAGGTACCACCTCTGAAATTCTGCTGCACAAGCTGAACGACGAGCAAAAAATGGATATGCGTATCATCAGCGCTAAAGACCACGGTGACTCTTTCCGTACCCTGGAAAGCGGTCGCGCCGTTGCCTTTATGATGGATGATGCCCTGCTGGCCGGTGAACGCGCGAAGGCGAAGAAACCGGACAACTGGGAAATCGTCGGCAAACCACAGTCTCAGGAAGCTTACGGCTGCATGCTGCGTAAGAACGATCCTGAGTTCAAAAAGCTGATGGATGACACCATCGCCCAGGCGCAGACTTCAGGCGAAGCCGCGAAATGGTTTGATAAGTGGTTCAAAAATCCGATCCCACCGAAAAACCTGAACATGAACTTCGAACTGTCGGACGAAATGCAAGCGCTGTTCAAAGAACCGAATGATAAAGCACTTAACTAACTAGAACGAAATGGGGCGGGAACTCCTTGCCCTCTCGATTGCTATGCAGCACGGACAGACTATATGCCTGATGGTCGTTCCCCATCAGGCCTGAAAACCGAAGTACGCTGGATAACAATCTTCGAGGGTAGCGCTGCTACCCTTATTTTTTCGGAGTAGATGTATGTCAATAGACTGGAACTGGGGCATCTTTTTACAACAGGCCCCATTCGGCAACACCACCTATCTCGGCTGGCTCTGGAGCGGTTTCCAGGTTACCGTCGCACTTTCCATCACCGCCTGGATCATTGCCTTCCTGGTCGGTTCTTTATTTGGCATTTTACGCACCGTCCCGAATCGCTTCTTTTCCGGGATCGGCACCCTGTATGTAGAACTGTTCCGTAACGTACCGCTGATCGTCCAGTTCTTCACCTGGTATCTGGTGGTGCCTGAACTGCTGCCAGAAGATCTTGGCATGTGGTTTAAGGCAGAACTGGATCCCAATATTCAGTTCTTCGTATCGTCCATGCTCTGTCTGGGGCTGTTTACCGCCGCGCGCGTTTGCGAACAGGTTCGTGCCGCCATTCAGTCACTGCCACGCGGTCAATAAAACGCAGCGCTGGCGATGGGACTGACCCTGCCGCAGGCCTACCGCTACGTGTTGTTGCCTAACGCCTATCGGGTGATCGTCCCGCCAATGACCTCTGAGATGATGAACCTGGTGAAAAACTCCGCCATCGCCTCGACCATCGGTCTGGTCGATATGGCCGCGCAGGCCGGGAAGCTGCTCGATTACTCGGCGCATGCCTGGGAGTCATTTACCGCCATTACCCTGGCGTACGTGTTGATTAATGCCTTCATCATGCTGGTGATGAGTCTGGTGGAACGTAAAATCCGCCTGCCTGGCAATCTGGGAGGCAAATAATGTACGAATTCGACTGGAGTTCAATTGTCCCTTCCCTGCCCTATCTGCTGGATGGGCTGCTCATTACGCTGAAAATTACCGTCACCGCGGTGATTATCGGTATTGTCTGGGGCACTATTCTCGCCGTTATGCGCCTTTCCAGTTTTGCGCCTGTCGCCTGGTTTGCTAAAGCGTACGTTAACGTCTTCCGCTCCATCCCGCTGGTGATGGTACTGTTGTGGTTCTACCTGATTGTGCCGGGGCTATTACAGGACGTACTGGGGCTGTCGCCGAAAACCGATATTCGCCTGATTTCGGCGATGGTCGCATTTTCGATGTTTGAAGCCGCCTATTACTCCGAAATTATCCGTGCGGGCATCCAGAGTATTTCCCGCGGACAGTCAAGTGCGGCGCTGGCGTTGGGGATGACCCACTGGCAGTCAATGAAGCTCATCATTTTGCCGCAGGCGTTTCGCGCGATGGTGCCGCTGCTGCTGACGCAGGGCATCGTCCTGTTCCAGGATACGTCTCTGGTGTACGTCTTAAGTCTCGCGGATTTCTTCCGCACTGCGTCTACGATTGGCGAGCGTGATGGTACACAGGTCGAAATGATCCTGTTTGCCGGTGCCGTTTACTTTGTTATCAGCCTGAGCGCGTCGTTGTTGGTCAGCTATTTGAAGAAAAGGACAGTTTAATGATTACCCTGAAAAATGTTTCTAAATGGTATGGTCACTTTCAGGTGCTGACCGACTGCTCCACGGAAGTGAAAAAAGGCGAAGTGGTGGTCGTCTGCGGCCCGTCAGGTTCCGGAAAGTCGACGCTGATCAAAACCGTTAACGGCCTGGAGCCGGTGCAAAAAGGTGAAATCACCGTGAACGGTATCATGGTCAACGACAAAAAAACCGATCTGGCGAAGTTACGCTCACGCGTCGGGATGGTGTTCCAGCACTTTGAGCTGTTCCCGCATCTGTCGATTATTGAAAACCTGACCCTGGCGCAGGTAAAAGTGCTTAAGCGTGATAAAGCCCCGGCGCGTGAAAAAGCGCAGAAGTTGCTGGAACGCGTGGGCCTTGCCGCGCATGCCAATAAATATCCAGCGCAGCTTTCCGGCGGCCAGCAGCAGCGTGTGGCGATTGCCCGCGCGCTGTGTATGGATCCTATCGCCATGCTGTTCGATGAGCCCACTTCGGCGCTTGATCCAGAGATGATCAACGAAGTACTGGACGTTATGGTTGAACTGGCCAACGAAGGGATGACCATGATGGTGGTGACCCATGAAATGGGCTTTGCCCGCAAAGTGGCGAATCGGGTGATCTTTATGGACGAAGGAAAAATCGTTGAGGACTCACCGAAAGAAGAGTTCTTCGCTAACCCGAAATCCGAACGCGCAAAAGACTTCCTCGCCAAAATCCTGCATTAATCTTTTCGGCGCGCATGTCAGAGTGCGCGCCATCTCACGCTTTCTTGCCTCGCTCCTCGAATCATTTTCACCCCAGCGTTACCCTTGCCACAATGTAGCATTCATAAGGAGCAACAATGGCACTGCCAATAATTATAGATTGCGACCCGGGTCATGATGACGCGATCGCACTGGTTCTCGCCCTCGCCTCACCGGAACTTGACGTTAAAGCCATCACCTCATCCGCAGGAAACCAGACACCCGATAAAACGCGACGCAACGTATTGCGAATGTTAACGCTGCTGAACCGCACGGACATTCCAGTGGCGGGCGGCGCGCCCAAGCCCCTGATGCGTGAACTGATCATTGCCGATAACGTCCACGGTGAAAGCGGACTGGATGGCCCGGCGCTACCGGAACCCGCCTTTGCGCCGCAGCCATGCACCGCCGTTGAGCTAATGGCAAAGACGTTGCGCGAGAGCACACAACCGGTCACCCTTGTCTCAACCGGGCCGCAAACCAACGTCGCACTGTTACTGAACAGCCATCCTGAACTGCGTGACAAAATCGCCCGTATCGTGATCATGGGCGGCGCGATGGGGTTGGGCAACTGGACGCCTGCCGCCGAATTCAATATCTATGTCGACCCTGAAGCCGCAGAAATCGTCTTCCAGTCGGGGATTCCGGTGGTGATGGCCGGTCTGGACGTCACGCATAAAGCACAAATTCATGTCGAAGATACCGAACGCTTCCGCGCCATTGGTAACCCGGTTTCCACGATCGTTGCCGAGCTACTCGACTTCTTCCTCGAGTATCATAAAGATGAGAAATGGGGATTTACCGGCGCACCGCTGCACGACCCGTGCACCATCGCCTGGCTGTTGAAACCCGAACTGTTTACCACCGTTGAACGCTGGGTTGGGGTGGAAACACAGGGGAAATACACTCAGGGGATGACCGTGGTGGACTATTACTTCCTGACGGGCAATAAACCGAATGCCACCGTGATGGTGGATGTCGATCGTCAGGGATTTGTAGACCTGCTGGCAGAACGGCTACAGTTTTACGCGTGACCAATGCCGGACGGTGCTGACGCTTATTCGGCCTACGTAATGAGTCACCGTAGGCCTGATAAGATGCGTCAACCTCGGCATCAGACTAGATTACGGTTCAAACGGACGACGCTGGAACTGGTCGTGTCCGCATTTTGGGCACAATGGCAACACATCCGGCGTATACACCGCTAAGTGAAAATGACACTTCTCACAGACCAGATTGCCCAGCCCCACCACTTCGCCGCTGTGATATACCCCGTGATGGCTTAGATCCTGAAACACTTCACGCCATTCGAGCTGCGTTTTGTCGGTGATATCCGCCAGTTCCTGCCACAGGCTCTCTTTGATTACCCGCATAAAGACGCTGTCGGACTCCTCTTCCAGACTCTCTTCGTAGCTGATGGCAAACTCTTCCAGGTCACGTCTGACAGCGCGCGTCAGTTCGTCCACTTCGGTTCGCGTTAACTCCCCGGCCTGCAAAACCTGCAGCCGCGCCTGTTCCACCAGCGCATCGATATCACGCTCGCCATTGCGCAGACGTTCACTTAATGACGCCACCAGTTCACGGTAGTATTGAGCAACCTTGTTCATCGTTTCGCCTCCTGGGTCGTTAACTGTCTATAATAATAGACGTTATTTGGGTTACGCTTTGCAAGACTGTCCACAGAGTGTGTAAATTCGTGCAAGGATTATCGTGGCGTGAATTCGAACCTGAATGCGCGAAAGGCTGTTTTGACGCGGGCGTTTGGGCTATGCTATGCGGATCTGAAACACCACATCGAAGCTACGTTTGTAGCTGTATTGAAAACAGGACCACTGGCTGCCATGCAAGAGCAATACCGCCCGGAAGAGATAGAATCCAAAGTACAGCTTCACTGGGATGAGAAGCGCACATTTGAAGTTACCGAAGACGAGAGCAAAGAGAAGTATTACTGCCTGTCTATGCTTCCCTATCCTTCTGGTCGACTACACATGGGCCACGTACGTAACTACACCATCGGTGACGTGATCGCCCGTTATCAGCGCATGCTGGGCAAAAACGTGCTGCAGCCTATCGGCTGGGACGCATTCGGCCTGCCTGCAGAAGGCGCGGCGGTGAAAAACAACACCGCGCCGGCACCGTGGACCTACGATAATATCGCCTACATGAAGAACCAGCTCAAAATGCTGGGCTTTGGCTATGACTGGAGCCGCGAGCTGGCGACCTGTACCCCGGAATACTATCGCTGGGAGCAGAAATTCTTCACCGAACTGTACAAAAAAGGTCTGGTCTACAAAAAGACCTCTGCGGTCAACTGGTGCCCGAACGATCAGACCGTACTGGCGAACGAACAGGTTATCGACGGCTGCTGCTGGCGCTGCGACACCAAAGTTGAGCGTAAAGAGATCCCGCAGTGGTTTATTAAAATCACCGCCTATGCCGATGAACTGCTCAACGATCTGGATAAACTGGATCACTGGCCTGACACTGTGAAAACGATGCAGCGCAACTGGATTGGTCGTTCTGAAGGCGTGGAAATCACCTTCAACGTGAACGATTATGACAACACGCTGACCGTTTACACCACCCGCCCGGACACCTTTATGGGTGCCACCTACCTGGCGGTTGCCGCTGGTCACCCGCTGGCGCAGAAAGCGGCAGAGAACAACCCTGAACTGGCAGCCTTTATCGACGAATGCCGTAACACCAAAGTGGCCGAAGCTGACATGGCGACCATGGAGAAAAAAGGCGTCGATACCGGCTTTAAGGCGGTTCACCCGCTGACTGGCGAAGCAATCCCGGTCTGGGCGGCTAACTTTGTGCTGATGGAATACGGCACCGGCGCGGTCATGGCCGTACCGGGTCACGATCAGCGCGACTACGAATTTGCCACCAAATACGGCTTAACCATTAAACCGGTTATCCTGGCAGCCGATGGTTCAGAGCCGGATCTTTCCGAACAGGCGATGACCGATAAAGGCGTTCTGTTTAACTCTGGCGAATTTGACGGTCTGGCCTTCGACGCGGCCTTCAACGCCATTGCCGATAAGCTGGCCGCCAAAGGCGTGGGCGAGCGTAAGATCAACTACCGTCTGCGCGACTGGGGCGTTTCCCGTCAGCGTTACTGGGGTGCGCCGATCCCGATGGTCACGCTGGAAGACGGCACCGTGCTGCCAACGCCGGAAGATCAATTGCCGGTGATCCTGCCGGAAGATGTCGTGATGGACGGTATCACCAGCCCAATTAAAGCCGATCCTGAATGGGCAAAAACCACCGTCAACGGTCAGCCTGCGCTGCGTGAAACCGACACCTTTGACACCTTTATGGAGTCATCCTGGTACTATGCGCGCTACACCTGTCCGCAGTATCAGGAAGGGATGCTGGATTCCAAAGCGGCAAACTACTGGCTGCCGGTTGATATCTATATCGGCGGCATCGAACACGCCATCATGCACCTGCTCTACTTCCGCTTCTTCCACAAACTGATGCGCGATGCCGGCATGGTGAACTCTGACGAACCGGCGAAACAGTTGCTGTGTCAGGGGATGGTACTGGCGGATGCGTTCTACTATGTGGGCGAAAACGGCGAGCGTAACTGGGTTTCTCCGGTGGATGCGATCGTTGAACGCGACGAGAAAGGCCGTATCGTGAAGGCGAAAGACGCGGCGGGCCATGAGCTGGTGTATACCGGCATGAGCAAAATGTCCAAGTCGAAAAACAACGGTATCGACCCGCAGGTAATGGTTGAGCGTTACGGCGCGGATACCGTGCGTCTCTTTATGATGTTCGCCTCTCCGGCTGATATGACGCTGGAATGGCAGGAGTCCGGCGTGGAAGGCGCTAACCGCTTCCTGAAACGTGTCTGGAAACTGGTGTATGAACACACTTCCCGTGGCGATGTTGCGCCGCTGAACGTTGACGCGCTGACAGAAGATCAGAAAGCGCTGCGTCGCGATGTACACAAAACGATCGCCAAAGTGACCGATGATATCGGCCGCCGTCAGACCTTCAACACCGCGATTGCCGCCGTGATGGAACTGATGAACAAGCTGGCGAAAGCCCCGCAGGATGACGAGCAGGATCGCGCGCTGATGCAGGAAGCGCTGCTGGCAGTAGTCCGGATGCTTAACCCGTTCACCCCACACGTCTGCTTTACGCTGTGGCAGGCGCTGAAAGGCGAAGGCGACATCGACAACGCGCCGTGGCCGGTCGCGGACAACGCCGCAATGGTCGAAGACTCCACGCTGGTCGTGGTTCAGGTTAACGGCAAGGTGCGCGGTAAAATCACCGTTCCGGTGAATGCGACAGAAGAGCAGGTTCGTGAACGTGCGGGACAGGAACATCTGGTCGCTAAATATCTTGATGGCGTTACCGTGCGTAAAGTGATTTACGTACCGGGTAAACTCCTCAATCTGGTCGTTGGCTAAGCGCGGGAGGAAGCGTGCGATATCTGGCAACATTGTTGTTATCTCTGGCGGTGTTAACCACCGCCGGATGTGGCTGGCACCTGCGCAATACCACGCAGGTACCGGACACCATGAAAACCATGATTCTGGACACGGGGGATCCGAACGGTCCGCTAAGCCGTGCGGTGCGTAACCAACTGCGTCTGAACGACGTTGAGCTGCTGGATAAGAGTACGCTGCGTAAAGACGTACCGTCTCTGCGTCTGGGTCGGGTCAGCATTTCGAAAGATACCGCATCTGTCTTCCAGAATGGGCAGACAGCGGAATATCAGATGATTATGACGGTTAATGCGTCAGTATTGATTCCTGGTCACGATATTTATCCTATCAGCGTCCGGGTATTCCGTTCGTTCTTCGACAACCCACAGATGGCGCTGGCGAAGGATAACGAGCAGGATATGATCATCAAAGAAATGTACGACAGAGCGGCGGAGCAATTAATTCGTAAGCTGCCAAGCGTACATGCTGCGGATCGTCTCTCATCGCAAGAAGAGGTTGCCGTTGACGATAAAGAAGCGGCTTCCGCTTCCTCTTCAACGCGTGTCTCCAGCACGCTGGGTAACTGATGATTCGGTTGTACCCTGAACAACTCCGCGCGCAACTCTCTGAAGGGTTGCGCGCGGCGTATCTGCTCCTTGGAAACGACCCATTGTTGTTGCAGGAAGGCCAGGATGTCATCCGTCAGGTTGCGGCAACGCAGGGGTTCGACGAACACCACACGTTTACTCTCGACAACAATACCGACTGGAACGCATTGTTC
>NZ_JBFWLF010000069.1:0-16804 GCF_050252275.1 Citrobacter sp.
GTAATGACCCGCGTCTGGTGGTTCTGGTCGGCGCTGATCTGGTCGCGGCGGAGTCGTTCCGTTTGTATCAGAAAGCAGACAAACCCACGGAGAAGATCGCCGCGCAATTACTGTCTGACAGCATCGCCGGTCGTACGGCTTACGTACCGCCGTTTATGCCAGGCAAACGCATGATTGTTACGACACTGCCAAACCTGCACATCTACACCCAGCGCGGCACGCGTCAGCGTAAAGCTGAGTTTGTGGAAGACCGTAAACAGTACGAAAACAAATACCTGCGTAACGAAGGTTATGCAGTTGAGTATCCGGAACTGTACGCCGCGTTTGATGAAAGTGCGGTAACTATCGGGGCACCTGTCGCGCCTCCGGCAGGCGAGTAAGGGGGATTCAATGCAACTGTCACCGGCACAGCGACACAGCGCACGTATTGCGGCGGAGCGGTTACTGCGACAGCAGCAGTCTCTGGACACGGAAACCAGCCTGCACATTCAGATTGTCGCGCTGGAGAAAGATGTCGCCACGGCCGCAGCGATTGAAAGCCGCGCTGAGCGCATGGAATTTAAGCGTGATGTGCTGTTACCGCGCTGGATGCCGACCGCGCAATCCTGGCTGGAAGGTGACAGTGTGCAACAGAATCCTGTTTTTGCCTGGTGTGTCGTCTGGTTGTTTGATACAGGCCAGTTTGACCAGGCGCTGGACTGGGCGGACGTGGCCGTAGCACTGGGGCAGGAAACCCCGGCCGCGTTCGGCAGTACGTTCCCGGTGTTTGTGGCAGATACGGTGTTGTCCTGGGCGGAAGCGGAAGCCGTGCAGGGGCATGATGTGGAGCCGTATTTTGGCCGTACGCTGGAAAACGTGACGCAGCACTGGAATGTGTATGAGGTCATTAAGGCCAAATACCTGAAGTTTGCCGGTCTGCACCTGCTACGCGATGAAAACGGAGAGCCACGCGCAGCGGCAACGGAAGACAGGGAAGTATTGCTCCGGGCTAAGGAACTGCTGGAGCAGGCGAAGGGATTCGACCCTAAATGTGGTGTCGGCACGATGTTGCAGCGTATTGCTGCGCGTCTGCGGGCGCTGAAAAAAGAGTCTACGGGAGTTTGATATGTCGTTTAAGCATGAGTTAGGCCAGGTTGTTGAAGTTTCCATTAGTGGCGAAGAGGGGCATATCAAAGCCCGTGCGGAGTACACCAACAGCTGCAATCAGTATCTGATCCACTACCAGACTGCTGACGGCCGCGCATCTGATGCGTGGTTTGAAGAAGGTGAGATTCAGGCCGCAAAACGCGGCGAGTAAGACTACCGACCCGAAAGCGGGCGCGGTGGAGGGGATCGCATAAGCGTATCGCCCGTGGAAACCGGCCAGCCCGCTTTTTTCCGGAGAAACAGGATGTTCAGCGGAACTTCAATTGATTTTGACGATGCCACTCTGACGAATGATGGCTTCTGGCCTGACCTGAGCGTGAAGGATTTTCAGTCCCAGCGCACCATTCCGGCCGATATTGATGCGGCTACCATCCGCCAGGCACTGCTGACTGCAGCCGGCGAAATCAATGATGATCTGGTCAGTGTGGCGGCAAGGTATCGCAGCGCTGGCCATGAGCGCGCGGCGGACGTTCCGGGCGTGGAAATTGACGGCGAAAATCTGTTGTGCGCCCGTTATAGCAAAGCGGTATATGCCCGCGCCAAAGCTGATTTGATGGGCGAGTTTGCCTCTGTTGGTCGCCGTGAGAGCCATCCGGGGCAGGAAAGTGACGAAACCCGCTCCAGCCTGATTGCAGAGTCCACACTGGCAGTACGCCGCATCAAAGGGCTGAAACGCATTACGGTGGCCATGATATGAGCCAGTTAACGGCATTAACCGATTTTCTCATTGCCAACATGCCCAGACGGGCAATGCAGGGATTTGACAGCCAGATGGACGAGATCGCGTTCATCCCGGCACAGCGGGACACCGGGCTGGGGCAGTACCGTATTGCCATCATCCGTTATAACGCCGTGCTGACGTGGGAGCGTTATCCTTACCGCGAGTACGATCCCAAAATCCTGATGGCTTTGTTTATGTCGTGGCTTTGCCAGGATGAGCGCACGCTCTTTGAGGAAACCGGCATTGACGCCGAGCTGCCGGAATTTGATATCGAAACCATCGACCAGGAAACCGCCATCATGGTGGTGACGCTGCCAATGGTGGAGGAACTTAATCTGGTTCCCGATCCCAAAGGCCAGATCCCGTTTGATGGTCAGCGCTGGAAGCTGGCTAACCCCGAAGTCTGGACGGCTGATGAGGTGACGGTGATCCCGGTCAGTGAGGGGCAGGAATGATAAATGGCGAGCTGAACAAGGAACAGTTCCGCCAGCTCCAGGACGCGCTGAAAAAGCTGGATTTACCTTCTGCGAAACGTCGCCGGCTGTTGTGGCGTATGGCGAAATACGGCGTGGAAGCCGCAGCAAAGCGTAATGTGCGCAATCAGCAGTCGCCGGAGGGTGATAAGTGGCAGGCGCGGCAGACCCGGCGTAAAGGCAAAATGTTGCGCAATATGCCGAAACTGATCCGCATCCGGGAAATGCCTGAAACGGAGTCGGTCAGGCTGTATCTGGCCGGTGGTCATTACCGGAATGCGAAGGGAAATCTGCCTGCCGGCGTGGTGGGGTATGTCCAGCAGAACGGCATGAGCGTGACCGTCAACCGTAAGCAGGTGGAAGGCCGTGAGCAGGGGGACAAGCCTGCATCACTTCGACAGGCGAAACGTCTGCGCAAGGCCGGGTATAAAGTCAGGCGCGGTAAGCGCTGGCGTAAGCCCGGTTAT
The DNA here is from genome assembly GCF_050252275.1 of Citrobacter sp. Classification (NCBI taxonomy): domain Bacteria; kingdom Pseudomonadati; phylum Pseudomonadota; class Gammaproteobacteria; order Enterobacterales; family Enterobacteriaceae; genus Citrobacter; species Citrobacter sp. The sequence continues at coordinate 2,808 of NZ_JBFWLF010000069.1, forward strand.
AAGGAAATACAGGAAAGGATGACCGCCAGACAGGCAGGTTTGCTTATCCGGATACTGGAGGACAAACCGGTCAAAACGTCCTGGCAGATTGATTTACCTGCCAGGGCGTTTCTGGGGATAGGTCAGGATGATTTTAACAAAGCGCTGGCGCGACAGCTGCAGGCTATCGGGTTCGGCTGGGATGTTAACGCGCAGGATATCAGGGGGAGAGCATGACCTGGCCAATTGTGACCGTAAACCAGGTAAATCAGCTGCTGGGTGAAACCACGGAAGTGGAGCGCACGCTGCTGTTTATCGGCACGGGAACCAAAAATGTAGGTAAGACGCTGGCAGTTAACGCACAGAGTGATTTTGATGCGCTGCTGGGCGAGGGTGACAGCCCGTTAAAAAGTGATGTGCTGGCCGCACTGGCGAACGCCGGCCAGAACTGGTGGGGATTTGTTCATGTGCTGGCCGCAGACAGTGAGCCGGGGGCATGGGTGGATGCCGTTAAGGCCGCACAGGTTTCCTGTTCGGTGGAGGGTGTGGTGCTGTCTGATGATGTGGCCGCGAAAGCGCAGATTAACCAGGCGGCAACGCTGCGATCTGAACTGATTGCTAAATACGGGCGCTGGGTGTGGTTCATTCTGGCGGTTCAGGGGATGCAGCAGGATGAAGCCCAGGCGGATTATCTGGTGCGTCTGTCCACCCTTCAGGAAGGTATCGCGGAAAAAGCGGTACAGCTGGTACCCCGTCTCTGGGGGAATGAACCGGGCGTGCTGGCTGGTCGTCTCTGCAATCGTGCTGTCACTATTGCCGACAGTCCGGCGCGGGTGAAAACAGGCGCGTTGCTGAGTCTGGGAAGCGATGAACTGCCAAAAGACGGTGCCGGCGAAACGCTGGAACTGGCGACCCTTCAGGCGCTGGAGGCACAGCGCTACAGCGTGCCGATGTGGTATCCGGACTATGACGGTTTTTACTGGGCTGACGGGCGCACGCTGGACGTTGAGGGCGGCGATTACCAGTCCATTGAGACGCTGCGTATTGTGGATAAGGCAGCACGCCGCGTCCGTCTGCTGGCCATCGGTAAGATTGCCGATCGCTCACTTAACAGTACACCGGGCAGTATTGCCGCACACCAGACGCTGTTTGCCCGTCCGCTGCGGGAAATGTCCACTGCGGCCAGCATTAACGGCGTGTCATTTCCGGGCGAGGTGAAACCTCCACAGGACGGTGACGTGACCATTGTCTGGAAGAACAAAAAGGCGGTGGATATTTACATTGTGGTGCGTACGTATGAAGTACCGCTGCAGATCACCATCAGTCTGTTACTGGATGCAAGTCTGGAGGCCAGCGCATGACCAAACGTATTTCAGGGATGTCCTTTGACATCTATCTGGACGGTGACCTGATCCACATTGAAAAAATTTCGCTGGATATCACCGATAACAGCGCGGCGGCACAGACGCGCGGTGTCCCTGACGGGTATGTGGACGGAGATGTTGCCGCTGAGGGTGAAATTGAAGTCAGCTCAAAAGTGCTGCAGGTTCTGACAGCCAAAGCCCGTTCAGCGGGGTCATGGCGTGGCATTCCTCCGGTTGACTTCCTTTTTTACGCCAAAGCCGGCAGCGAGGAAATGAAGGTGGAAACCTTTGGTAACAAGCTGCAGCTCAACAGCGTTCTGGATGGTGATCCGAAGGGTGGCAGTGTGTCCACGCATAAAATCAAATACTTCGTGACAAGTCCGAAGTTCGTCAACATCAACGGTGTGCCGTATCTGGAAGCGGAAGCCACGGAAAACCTGATTGGATAAGAGGCAGCAGGGATGCAGGAGTACGAAAAGGGGTTCATTGCACTGGCAGTCATGGGGGCGCTGATTGCGCTGGGTAAATTGCTCAACAGTGATGAACCAATCACCCTTCGCCTGGTGGCGGGGCGTGTCATTGTGGGCAGCGGGCTGTCACTGATTGCCGGGGTGGCGCTGTACTTTGTCCCGGATATCCACCCGCTCGCATTAGCCGGATTTGGCTCCGCGTTGGGTATTCTGGGACAGAATGTGGTGGAAGCCTGGCTGCGTAAGCGGGGTTTTACAGGGATTTTTGATAAAGGGACAGGGAAATGACTCTGAGCGAAAAACAGCAACTCTTTACCGTTATGGTGGCAAATCTGATCCAGTGGGCTGAAGAACATGGCTACCGGCTGACGTTTGGTGAGGCTTACCGTACCCCGGAACAGGCTGCACTGAACGCGAAAAAAGGCAGCGGCATTTCCAGCAGTCTGCACACGCAGCGTCTGGCCGTGGACTTCAATCTGTTCATTAATGGCCAGTATCAGACCGACAGCGCGGCGTATCTGCCGCTGGGTGAATACTGGGAATCGCTGGGTGGTTCATGGGGCGGTCGCTTCAAATCCCGCCCTGATGGTAATCATTTCAGCCTGGAACATAACGGGGTGCGCTGATGGATCGCGTCGTGTCAGGCTGGTTATTCACCCTTGCTCTGGCATTTATAGCCGGCTGGAAAACGGCCGGCTGGCAGCGGGACAGTGTTGATCTGACTGTCTCAAAAGCGGTCACCGCGACCGGGGAACAACTGGCTGAAATTGCCGGTTCATCTGGTCGCCGGCTGGAAGACAAACTGGAGGCACTGAAAAATGCGCCACCGCGTGAAATCCGCACGGAAGTGGTTAAGCCGGTATTTACCAATAAGTGTCTGTCTGATGACTTTGTCCGCATGTACAACGACGCCGTCACCAGTACCGAACGTACGTTATCAGGAAAACCTGAAAACTAAATGCGCCACGCAGCTGCCGCGCCTGAGTGGAACGCAGGGAAAAGACGCGGCGGAATTACTGACACTTTATCTGGAGTTATACGGGCAGTGTGCTGCACGGCATAACGCGCTTGTTGATGAAATTAATTTAAGAGAGAACGTTATTTATGGAAAAAATTAATCTGGTTGTATGCGAAAAAGAAATCACCTTTGAACCGAATCAGACCGCTTATAATAAGTTCATCAACGAAATGGCGATGGATAATAAAGTGGCACCTGCACACAATTATCTTGTGCGCATTGTGTCTGCTGAAAGTAAAGAGGCGCTGGATGATATTCTGAAACGTCCGGGCGCAGCGATCCAGTTGGCCGGGAAAGTGAATGAACTTTATGCGCCAGAACTGGAAATTGAAGTAAAAAACTGACAAAACGAGTCCGGGCAATTGAACAGAACGGACTCGAACAGTATTTAATTTTGCGTCGCCATTATTTACCACACGGTCAGGATTCCATGGATGATATTTCCGCTGCTATCTGGCTGGATAATCGCCACTGGGAAAATATGCGAATAGCGGTTGCTAACGGAATCAGCACTGCATTTAAAGGCACGGAATGAAACAGTTAGATTTTACATTAAGCCTGATTGATAAGCTGACGCGCCCGTTAAAACAGGCGCAGGGCAGCGTCACCGGCTTTGCGGAAAAATCAAAAGCGGCCTTTTCGCAGATTGGTGGCGGCGTGCTGGGACTGGTTGGCACGGGAATGGCCATAAAAGGCGCGTTATCGCCGGCTATCGAAATGTACGACGCGCTGAATGATGCCGCCGCAAAAGGGATTGATAATCAGGCATTAAAGACCGTACAGCGTGACGCGCTCCGGTTCAGCATGACCTACGGTGCCAGCGCGGTGGAGTTCGTCAAATCCACAGAGAACATTAACGCGTCCATTGCCGGCCTTACCGCCAGCGAGCTGCCGAGAGTGACGAAGGTCGCTAATACGCTGGCATTTGCCCTGAAATCCACATCCGCCGACACGGCGGAGTTCATGGGGCAGATGTACGGTAACTTTTCCGACGATGCGGCGCGGCTGGGTAAAGTCCAGTTCGCTGAGCAACTGGCGGGAAAAATGGTGTATATGCGCAAGGTCTTCGGTACCGAAATGGGTACCATTAAAGACCTGATGGAAGGGGCGCGGGGGGTCGGTACCAACTACGGCGTCGGGCTGGATGAACAGCTGGCGGTGCTGGGACAGCTCAACCGTACGCTGGGAACAGAGGCCAGCAGCGCTTACGAAGGTTTCATGACCGGCGCGATAGAGGGCGCTAAAAAGCTTGGGCTGTCCTTTACGGACTCCACCGGCAAAATGCTGTCCATGCCTGAAATGCTGATCAAGCTGCAGGGCAAATACGGCAAAAGCCTGGAAGGGAACCTGAAAGCCCAGGCGGAGCTGGATGCGGCATTTGGTGACAGTTCAGCGGTGATAAAACATCTGTACGGCAATGTGGCGTTACTGCAGCGTAATATCACCGAACTGGGCGGCTCTGACGGGCTGAAGCGTACACAGGAGATGGCCGGGAAGCTGGTCAGGCCGTGGGATCGCTTTGTACAAATCCTTAAAGCCATTCAGACGGTGATCGGACTGACGTTGATCCCGGTTCTGTACCCGGTACTGAACCGCCTGGCCGATATGGGGCAGACGTTCGGACGCTGGATGCAGATGTTTCCCAACATTGCGCGGGTGATTGGTTACGTGCAACTTGCGCTGTTTGGCGTGGCGGCAGCGGGCGCGGTGACAAATATTGTCATGGGCGTCTCAAAATTTATCCTGGTGGGACTGAAGGGACTCTGGAGCGCCCTGACGCTGGTCACGAAGTTTTACACGGCCACGGTCTGGATTGCCTCAAAGGCTGTTGTGGCGTGGAACCTGACGCTGAAATTCCTGCGGGGTACGCTGCTGGCCGTGCGTATGGCGGCGATTATGGCCGGTATTGGCATCAACCTGATGAGCTGGCCGGTTCTGCTGGTTATCGGGGCGATTGCTCTGCTGGCTGCCGGGTGTTATCTGCTGATTAAACACTGGGATGATGTGAAAGCGGCGGTGATGAATACGGCAGCGTTTACCGCCGTGGCTGGTGTGGTGGAATGGCTTGCCGGCGTGTTTTCCGCGGCGTGGCAATGGATCACGGACGGCTGGAACAGCTTTATTGCGCTGCTGACCGGCTTTTCACCGTCACAGGCGCTAAGCGGCATGGCCAGCGGGATTGTCTCCCTGTTTGATAACGTCTGGCAGACCATCAAAGGCGGGTTCCTGAAATCGTGGAACTGGATTGTCGGAAAACTCAATAAAATTCCGGGCGTCGATATTTCACTGGCGAACGAATCTCAACCAGCACTGACAACGAATACCCTTTCTACTGGCGGTGAATTAAAAGGCGTTGATAAAGGCGGTATCAGTAAAACAATTAGTAGTAATTCTAAATCAGTAACGGATAACAGCCGCAGAATTGATACGGTGAATATTTATCCAACTGAAATGATGTCGCCCGGCAAGTTAATGGAATATCAGGAGCTGGGTGTATGAGTGAAGCCCTTTATATTGACCTGCTTATTGAGAATGGTGACTTTTCATTAAATGCCGGTAATGAGCCTGAATTATGCAATAACCGAAAAAGTATCGGGCAGGACATTATTCACGCCATTATTGAGAGCGGATTAGCCACGCAATTAATTGCGGAACGCAGTCCGACACTGAGGGCAGATATTTTTACACAACTGGAATTACTGGTTGAAAACGATGAACGCATTGTGCCGGGAACGGTGGAAATCAGTGAAGAAAGCCAGAAACGGCTGTGGGTGACCGCGAGCACATACGATTTTGGCACGCTTTCATATCAGGTGGACTTATGACGGAAAAGCCCCAGGTTGATTTTGAAGAAGTGGTGAAAGCCAGCGGGATGCCGGTGACGGAATCTGAGGTTCGCGATCGCTTTAATGCGATTGCAGCTGACGAGGGGATTATCACCAATACGTCCCGCATGTCACCGTTCTGGCGGTTAATCACCGCCATTGTGACCGCACCAGTGATGTGGCTGAAAGACGTTCTGGTATTCACCGTGCTGGCCAATATGTTTGTGGCCACAGCCAGCGGGAGCATGTTGCGTCTGCTGGCGTGGGCGGTGAACGTCACGGCAAAACCGGCGAGCGCTGCACAGGGTGTGATCCGCTTCTTCAAAGAAGATGCAAAAGTTGTGGTGACGGTGAAAGCCGGGACGATTATCCAGACAGAGCGCATTAACGGCCGCGTGTATGAGCTGGCCACCAGTGAGGATGTGGTGATCGCTTCCGGTATGGCCAGCGCATTACTGCCGGTGAAAGCCACCGGCACCGGGGGCGCATATAACCTTGCGCCGGGATATTACCGCATTCTGCCGGTTGCCGTTGACGGTATCAGCCACGTGACCAGCGAAGAAAACTGGCTGACCGTACCGGGCGCGGATGAAGAAAGTGATGATGAGCTGCGCGAACGCTGCCGCAATCAGTTCAATCTGGTGGGGAATTACCACACTGACGCCGTTTACCGGTCAATGATTGCCGGCGTTGCAGGGCTGAGTATTGACCGGATTTTCTTTGAACATGAAGCGCCGAGGGGACCCGGTACCGCCAACGCGTATCTGTTGCTGGACAGCGGGGTGGCTTCTTCGCCGTTCGTGGATGCCGTCAATGACTATATCAACACGCAGGGGCATCACGGCCACGGTGATGATATGCAGTGCTATCCCATGCCGGAAACGCTTCATGATCTGTCCGTCACGGTTTATGTCAAAAATCTGGCTAATTTCAGCGATGAGGACAGGAAAACCCTGAAAGACGGGGTGGAAAACATGATCCGCTGTGCCTTTCGTGAGAATGCTGATTATGACGTCAGGAAGACGTGGCCATATTCGCGGTTTTCCTTTTCTCAACTGGGGCGGGAAATTCATAAAACCTTTGCGCAGACGGAATCACTGTCTTTTTCGCTGGGCGACATCACCAGTGAACTGAGTGTGCCGCGTCTGAAATCGCTTGCGGTGGTTATTGAAAATGAGTGAGTTCCTGAAAAAGCTGGCCGGGATGGTGCTTCCTTCCTGGATGAACAAAGGGGAGCCGGCCAAGTTGCTGAAAACGGCGCGGCGGTTCTGGGCTGAGGTTTACGGCTGGGTTATCTGGCCAGTGAATCAGTTTGATCCGCTGACGTGTACACCGGCATTACTGAACCTGCTGGCTTATGACCGGGATATTACCCGCTTTGATGGTGAACCGTTGACCCTGTTCCGCAAACGCGTGGCTTTTGCCTTCGTGAATGCGCGGGATGCCGGTTCAGTAGAGGGGTTTATCAATATCTTTGAACGGCTGGGAATTGGTTATGTGGAGCTGTTAGAACGGCAACCGGATATCGACTGGGATGTGATTCTGGTTCGGGTTACAGACAGCCAGATTGCAGACAACACGCAACTGCTGATCCAGATAATCCGCCAGTACGGACGAACATGCCGCCGCTATCAGTTTGAGGTGATCACATCGGAAAAACTGGCCATCAGAGCCGGATGGGATCAGGGGGAATATGTGGTTTATCCGGCGATGTTAGCAGGGACGGAAGCCCGCAGCGCAGCATTCAGCGCGAGTTTGTAAGGAGTTTTTTATGTCACAGACAGCCATCACACTGGCATTTGAAAACTGGAAAGCGCAACAGGGCGCTACGGGTGAACCGGTACTACTGGACGAATTTGTATTTGCCAGTGTGCCGGATTTAAACCCGGATACACCTGTTGACCGTAATGAAGTGTTACCCCCGACAGCACAGATTGTTCACCGGCAGGCTGTTACCCGCACGGGTGTGGTGAATGAAAATGGGGTGGTTTATTCCGTAGTGCTGGGCGCAGATGTGGGTGATTTCAGTTTTAACTGGATCGGTCTGCTCAATAAGGCCAGCGGTACGCTGGCAATGATTGTCCATGCACCATCACAGCAGAAACTGAAAACAAAAGAAGGGCAACAGGGAAACGTGCTGACCCGCTCGTTTCTGATGGAGTACAACGGCGCACAGACGGAAACCGGGATTAGTACGCCTGCTGAAACCTGGCAGATTGATTTCACCGCGCGTATGGCCGGAATGGATGAGCGCCAGCGCCTGGAAAATATGGATATTTATGGCGCGGCGGCGTTTTTTGGTGACGGGTATCTGGTAGCCAAAACCGGCAATCAGTTTTTTGTCACGAAAGGCACGGGTTATGTGGCTGGACTTCGTGCGTCACTGGCAGCGAACCAGAATATTACGGTGACGACAAAGCCGGTAAAAGTCTGGCTGGATGTGTGCTGGACAGGGACACTGACTAGTGTCTGGAATGTGCAGAGCAAAATCACGGTGGCAGCAAATCTTGCTGATTACGTTCAGAACGGGGTTCAGCATTACGTGTTTGCGGTGGCCAGCATTGATGTGGATGGCAACATCACGGATTTACGGCCAAAAGGTAACCTGGGAGAACAGCAGGCCAGCATCGATTTTTTGCGTAAGGATGCAAACCTTGCTGATGTTAACGACAAGGTAAAGGCAAGAAAAAGCCTGGATCTGGGTGAACTGGCCGTTTTAAGTCGTAGTGATGTTCTGCCGGTTGGTGTGCCGCTTCCCTGGCCAACAGATATCCCACCTACTGGATGGGCAATTATGCAAGGGCAGTCTTTTAATACAGCGGCATATCCTTTGCTGGCTGCTGCGTATCCATCGGGTGTTATTACTGACATGCGCCGCCAGACAATCAAAGGAAAACCAGATGGCCGCGCAGTATTGTCCTGTGAAGATGATGGCAATAAATCCCATGCTCACACTGCCAGTGCATCAAGTACCGATCTGGGAACGAAATCAACATCCTCATTTGATTACGGTACTAAAACGGCGAGTACGTTTGACCACGGTACAAAAACGACAAATACGACAGGGGCGCACGCACACGGTTTTACCACGCGAGGCACTGATGGTTCAGGAATAGCCAGATCAGCAGGCGGAAGTGGTACTGCATATACCGTAAATACCAGTTCAGCGGGAAACCACGCGCACACCGTAGCCATTGGCGCACATAATCACTCCGTAGGTATTGGCGCTCACTCTCATACCGTAGCCATTGGCGCACACAGTCACACCATTACCGTCGTCGCGTCGGGCAACGCAGAAACGACCGTTAAGAATATTGCATTTAACTACATAGTGAGACTCGCATAATGACTTTTAAAATGAGTGAAACCGATCAAACAGTTACTGTTTATAACCTGCGTTCCGATACGAATGAATTTATTGGTTCGGGTGATGCTTTTATTCCTGCGCATACCGGACTGCCAGCTAACTGCACCACGATAAAGCCACCGGCAATCAAAGCGGGATTTGTGGCGATTTTTGATTCAGAGAAGCAAAGATGGATTTCCCGTGAGGATCACCGTGGTGAGGTGGTGTTTGATACAGAAAACGGTAATGAACTGGTGATCACCGAGCCAGGCGCTTACCCGGAAGGGACAACCACGTCAGCACCGGCTAATGCCTGGCAAAAATGGAATGGTAAGGCGTGGATGGATGATGCGGAGGCCATGCGAATTGCATTAGTTAGCGAAGCAGACGCCGAAAAGAAAAGCCTGCTTAAACAGGCCAATGACGCCATTGCCACATTGCAGGATGCCGTTGATTTAGACATGGCAACCGAAGAAGAAGCACTGCTGCTTATCGCATGGAAAAAATATCGCGTTTTACTGAATCGTATTCAACCGGAAGATGCGCCAGAAATTGTGTGGCCGGAGGTGCCTGGAAATGTGGCGTGAAGCACGTCTGGCCTTCACGGATTCTGTTGCTGCGCTGAACTGTTCGATCGTCCCTGCGCATCCGTGGATTTATGGGCTGGGACAGCAGACAGCAAACGGGGCATATCTCAGCCCGGTTAATGCTGTTCGCTATCTTGCTGAACGCCTGGCCGGAACTGGAGGTAATGCGGACGTGGTGATTATGATGGTCACTGGCCAGACACAGGATAACTTTATGGCCAGCCTGGACGATCTGGTAGAGATTTTCCCCGCCCCGGCATTCACACAGGTAAAACGGCTGGCGCAATCCGCCGCGGCGCTGGCTGTGGAAAAGATGCAAATCCCGGCGAAAGCTGCCGCAGCGTTGCCAGCGTCCATTCCGCTGTCTGTACCAACCAGTAGGGCGGCGATAACCGCGGCGGCAATCAGCCAGGCACAAAAGGCGGCAGGCGCCGGATTTGATATTAACGGGCTGAAAACGCAACTGAGTGAGTTCACGCAGCTGCGCAATCAGCTAATCAGTGATGTGGCCAGCGGCCTGAATGATCTGCAGGGTAAAAGCGCCAGAGCGTGGGTATTTACTGCCAGCGGTGACACCGGCGCCACGTTGCCGGAACTGGTGAAGAACATTCCGCAACCGTCTGCTGTTTACACCGCGGCCATGATGCTGGTCGGCGATAATCTTGATGGGATAAGGGGGATGATTCATGACGTCGATCCCGACACTGGCGCTTAATGGTGAGGCCATCCAGCTGAAAAACATGCGGGTGACTGTTTCACAGCAGTTTCAGGATAAAGATCAGTCCGGCCAGACCAGCGCCACAACAAAATCAGAGCAGGGAGCAAAGGGAAAGGAACTGCGGATCAGCGGTGAAATACCTTTTAAACAGCCTGAAATACTGAAGCGTATTTTTGAGCTGGCCAGTGCTACCGATGCCAGTGGTAATCGTCAGAAGTACCGCGTGGCGCATGAAGTTGCCCGTGCTGTTAACTTTCGTGAAGCAACGTTCAGCGGAATGCTGGATGCACCCCAGCAGGACGGGAAAATGTCCTGGCTGGTGACATTCACACTGGCGGAACATATCAGCGTGCAGGAAAAGCGAGAGGCCAGGGCAACAGGTAAGACGACCGCAAAAAAACAAACTGCCAGTAGTGCGGGGCAGTCCGGTGGCCAGTCTGCCGGAGAGGATGAAGAAAAACTGACGTGGTTTGAACGCAAGGTGCTGAAGCCCGTCAATGATGCTTTGGGTTAATGATGAAACCAGTAAAACGCCTTTACCTTTCAACGGATGAAGTTCACATGGCGGACGCCAGCCTGGTACTGGAGCTGAACAACTGCGGCCGGGGCTTCATCACCGCAGAGACAACAACCGATTACACCGGAAAACTGGTGCGGCTGGATGTGGGGTATACCGATCTGCTTTTGCGCTGGTTTACGGGGTATGTGGAGCGATCGCAGCCCGCGGAAAAAGGTTTTCAGCGTCTGTTCATTCGTGAGCTGGTAGGTGTGTTTGAAAGGATGTGGCCATGTTCGTTTCAACACCCGACTTTGCGTGAAATTGCGGGCTGGCTGGAAGAAAACAGCGGGATCACGGTCAGTGTGCCTGATGCACAGTACAGCGATACCCCCATCCCACATTTTACCCATAACGGTACAGGTTATCAGTTGCTGAACAATCTGGGCAGGGCGTTCAGTATCCTGGATTACATCTGGTACCAGTTGCCTGATGGTTCGCTTTACGTCGGCGGCGCAGAAAAGTCATTGTTTGCTGGTCGTCCCGTAGAAATCCCGTCAGAGTTCAGCCAGGGGGCTGCTGGCGGTAACTCTGTGACATTACCAGTGATCCAGACTATGCGGCCAGGGGTGGAGATGAACGGTGAACGCGTGACTAAAGTTCACCTGACTAATGACACGATGGCGATCACATGGACGCCGAGAAACCGCGCAACGGGTAAACCTTTGCAGAAAACACCGGCGCAACGGCAGATTGAAAGCCATTACCCGGAACTGGCATCCGGGCTTCATTTGCCAAAGATGGCCAGAGTCGTGGCGCATTCAGAGCCGGTAAAAAGCGGTAACTTTGCCGATCCCTTCCGGCCACGTTACGCCGTGGACGTGCAGCTGCTTGACGCAGACGGAAACCCGGACAATCAGACGCCTGTTTATTCAGCGGTGCCGCTGCCGGTACCAATGGCCGGGAATGATTCAGGTATGTTTCAGTTCCCGCCAGAAGGGACGCTGGTTGAGGTCGCATTCACAGGAGGCAGACCGGATAAACCCTTTATCAGGCAGACGCTACCGGATGGCACCAGTCTGCCGGACGTTAAACCCGGTGAGCAATTACAGCAGCAGCGGGAAGAAGTATCCCAGAGAGTGACTCAGGCGGGGGACTGGGTAAGGCAGACCGATCAGACCATCAGCGAAACATCAATGGTGCGAACTGTAAAAGCCGATACAGAACAGCGCGAACTGGTCAGCCGTGAAACCACGGTGAAAGCCACGGATAAAACTACGGTACTGGGAACCGCCACATTGCTGGCCGGAGCTATCCAGCAGGTAAGTGCCGGTGATTATAGCCAGGCGGTGAAAGGCAACAGACTGGCCAGTATTGAAGGAAACGAAGAAACTGACATAGCAGGACAGCAGTCCACTAAAGTGGGCGGTGCTGTAGACGTGGAGGTAGGCGAAAGCCTGACAGAGAAGATTGCCGCACTGCGTAAATCAGTGGCCGCTGGCGGTCAGCAGGTCATGGGGGCAACTGTCCATATTGGCAGTGAGAATATCAACGCCCTGACCATGATGCTGGACACTATTGATTTACTGGCTGAACTGGCAAGGCAGTGCGCCAGTCACTCACACCCCAGCGTTGGCACACCGACCAATGCGTCATCATTTACTCAGACGGCGACGAAAGCCGGGCAGACCCGGAGCAAGTACCAGAATATTATCGCCTGATTACCCAACTAGCCCGCGTCATGCGGGCTTTATCGTACCCACCAGACCTCACAAGACGCATTCTGAGCGCCGCAATTATCTGCACCCGTTCATCCCAACCTGATTAACTTCAGTAGCGCAGCAAGGCGCTGATACAGCCTGCCGCGACGAAATAACGGCGGAAGTGACGAAAACGGCGCTACACCGCACCCGCCTGCGGTTTTCGTGTTGAGAATGATTTCAGTTTTTCCGGTGGTACAAAACACATCGCCAGACCGCGCCAGCGCTGGGGCTTTGGCAGTAGTTCGCCAACTGAAATGTGTGAAACAAATTTCAAGGATTTCAGTTTTTGTGCGATGACCGGCTGTGGGTGAACAATGCCGGTGCCGGGTTTCATGCGGGGTTAACAGCGATTACGTGACTTTTTACGTAACGGTCGCAGCGAGATCAGGTCAGTGCGTGGAAGTGTCCAGGCCTTAGCTGACGTGCTCTGGCGCGTAATAGCAATGAAATGCGGAACTGAAATACTTTGCACAGCATGAACCATCGCCATACCTGCATTAACGTATACGCTACAGTGTTCAAGTCACTAACAGATAGATATACAAAACTACCAACAAATCAGGGTGATTTCTGACCGATTCTGATTTTTTCAAAAATTGAGGGGGACCATCGGAAAACCGTCACAAACGTCACAAGACTTAAAAATAATAACTATCTCTATGATAAATATAAGTAAATAGTGGTATTGAAAACCATCACAAAACTATCACAACAGCATCCCAGTGTGACGGTCTTAAGCCATCACAACTCTGTTTTATAACTTACTGAATTTATTGGGTGTGACTGTTTACGTTACGTTTTGTGATGGTTTTACCGTCACAATATTTATTTAAATTAATCATGTGGTTAAGGTGTGATTTCAGGATGCGTGATAGTTGTGACGGTTTTCCGATGCCCGACTTAAAAATCGGTACGGGCATTGGCAGGTAACAATGATCGATGCTTTCAAAGACGCATTCGAAAAATCACTCTTTGATAAATGGATCGGTGAGGGAGTGTTACGTTACTCCAGAATATTGTTCATTTCATCAAACAAATATGGAGCAATAGAGATATCCTTCTGTTTTTGGGCAGCCCTTTTAAATTGTTCAATTCCTGAGCAAGTTTCCATCAAACCTTGAACTCTACCAATTTGATGGATAAGGATATTCCTTCCACTATCAGTTAACCATTGGTGGAATCTTGCTTTTCGCTTTCCATCTTCAGTTATATTGAGAGCATCTAGTTCTTTTTTCACATAACCATGTTCTATTGGTTCGTAAACATACTTATTGATGAATTTTCCGTAATACTGCGGCCTCTTCCTTGATATTGTTTTTTCATTGTCATAGAGACGATCAAGTTCTGCAAAAAAGGTATCAGGGAACGTTAAAATCCAGTTTTGCAATCCTTCTGAAATGTATTTTGCAAGGAGAAGCCTTAAAGCATCAT
>NZ_JBFWLF010000070.1:0-16667 GCF_050252275.1 Citrobacter sp.
CTCTTCCCCCGGAGGTTCTCATCCTCCCAGGCTCCGAATGCAAAATGCCCTGCTCGTTGAGCAGGGTTTTGAATTTGGTCGGTGATAGAGGATAACTCGCCACATCGTGGCTCGCCCTGCGGGCCGTTGCTATCGCAACGTTCTCTCGCTCCGCTCGAGTCGAACCTCTTGCCCCCGGAGGTTCTCATCCTCTCAGACGCTGAATGCAAAAAACCCTGCTCGTTGAGCAGGGTTTTGAATTTGGTCGGTGATAGAGGATTCGAACCTCCGACCCCTTCGTCCCGAACGAAGTGCGCTACCAGGCTGCGCCAATCACCGAATGCGGGGCGCATCTTACTGCGCAGGTGCGCCCCCGTCAATCCCTTAGTATCAAAATGCCCTTTGATCGGCGAGAAAGTCGTCAGCCCGCTTACTGCGCGACGTTTTTCTGTCCGTCAGGGAGATGACACCAGTTGTTGTTCTCATTAATTCCGCCATTCGGCGAGGTATAACCGAGACAACCCATGATGGTGTCGTACAGCTCCACATGACGGCGCGGCACCTTCATTTCCGCTTCCTTCTTCAGGTGCGCAAACGCCTGGGCGTTGGCCGGGTTCTCCAGGTATTTATCAGACATCCAGACCATCATCGGCACGCGGAACTGCTCCGGTGGCGCCATCTTACGTGGCGTACCGTGCAGGTGCTCGCGCTCATTGATTGACTCACCGTGGTCGGCAGCGTAGAACACAATCGCTTTCTTATCGCGTACCTGATCAATCACCGTGTCGATAAAATGATCGACGTAGGTAATCGAGTTATCGTATGAATTAATCATCAGGTCTTTTGGGCACTTACGATCGATAGCGTAACATTCCGGCTTCCACTGAGCGAACTCGCGCGGATAACGCTGAGTGTAGTTGTAGTGAGAGCCCTTAGTGTGCAGCACAATCAGATGCTTACCCTGCGGGTTTTCCTGCAGCGAACGATCAACCTCACTGACCAGCAGCATGTCATCCACGGCTTTACCCCGGTTACGCGGCTCAGCAGCAATCTGTTCGCGATAGGCAATGTTGTCGGCCATCGTGTTGCTGTAAAACCACATCTCACTCTGCATCGCGTAGAGATCGGAACTAAAGCCTAACTGCTTGAGCACCGCAAAGACGTTTTGCTCTTTCAGCGTACGCTGTGGGTTGTCTTCGGCCCCACCCTGACGAACGAACATACAGCGCAGCGACAGTTTCGTCGCGGTATCGCAGGAATAACCACGATACATCACCAGGTTTTTCTCTTTGGCAAGCTTCGGCGTGGTGTCGCGTTCATAGCCCAACATTCCCATATGATCCCAGCGCGTGGTTTCACCAATAATGAAAATCACGTAAGTGTCATCCAGGTTCTGTGTCGGGGTATAGGTGAATTTCTTCGCCGGGTTGATGAGCGATTTGTTATCCGATGATTCATCCACCTGCGCCCAGGCATACAGGCCCAGTGCAGACAGCCAGTTTGACGGCAGATAAGAGTTCGCCAGTACGCCGCCGTAACTCGGCATATCGACACCGGCAATACGATCGGCACGCTTCTGATGCATCTCCAGAAGACGAATTGGCACCCAGACCAGCAGCCCCGCCATCAGCACAATCAGCGCGCTGCGCCAGCGCACTTTTGGCGTGCAGAGCTGACGCCAGAAGGTATCCGTCGAGCGGTTAAACCAGATGAAGATCAACGGAAGAAGACTCACCGCCACCAGCCAGAGGACAAACGTCCAGCCGACCACCTCTTTGGAGAGATCGATATCCGTGGTCATGACCGAGGCAACGATGCCGTAACCGATCATCACGTTCATAAAAGTCATGTAATAACTTGCGCCCGCTGAAATCAGCACCAGCAACGAAGCCAGAACACGCCACACCGTCCTGCCCATCAGTGACAGGAGTCGTAAAAAGAAGAACGTTGCCAGCACAGTGCTAGCCAGTTCAACCACCGCGGAGATTCCATTCCAGAGGGTAAAGTCTTGCGCGTAACCGTCAAACCGACGGAGGTAAACCGCGCCATTCATAAACAGACCGATATAGATCGCGAGCAAAAAACTCAGCTTTTGCTGCGACATCGACGTAATGTATCTCATGCAAGCAAGCCCTGGAAATCGAGGGGTTAACACAGCCTGCGCAACGGCGACATCCGCCGGGCAGGTGAAATTGCGAAGGTAGTCAAATAGTAAAATCGACACGCGCGGCTAAGTAGACCACAAGCAGCAAAGAAAGTGGCAACAGAGAATGTGATCGAAAGAGATATTTACAAAAAATCAAGTTTGAAAGCAGACTATTCACAGCAGATATAACAAAAAAAGGCCAGCTCATCGGCTGGCCTGTAGAAAATCTTACGGGATATCAGGCGTGTGCCATTTCCAGCACCTCGCGTTTTGGCTGACGAATGGTGGTGGAGAGCGCCAGCGAGAGAATCAACAATGCAAAGATGACACAGAAAGTCACGTAGAACCCACCGAACAGCGACGCGATAATCGAACCGCAGATGCTGCCAATCCCAAAGCCGAGATAAATCACACCATAATTTTTCGCCAGATTGTTCAGACCGAAGAACTCGCTGACCAGTGACGGGAAGACGGTGATCGTCCCGCCAAAGTTAAAGGCGATGCAGGCAATGGCAGCAAAGAAAGTCAGCGCATTCAGCGGCGCAAACAGCAGAGCGGCCATCCCCACCAGCGACACCACCTGACCAATGGTGATCACACGGATACGGGCAATTTTATCGGACAGGATCCCCAGCACCAGACGGCCGGAGAGGTTAGCAATAGAAATCACCGTCACCGCATTGGCCGCCGACACCACGTCCATATGCGCCAGTCCCTGAGCGATATCTTTCGCCACGCCAATCACATACAGTCCGCTCATACACGCCGTCAGGAACATCACCGCCAGCATCCAGTACTGCGGTTTACGCATGGATTGCGCCAGGGTGTAGTCGTTTTCTACAACACCATTTTGCGTTTTGACCTCCTGATTCGGCGCATCTTTCATTAGCGTAGAGCCGAATACAATCATCACCAGCACAATCGCGCCCCAAATCACAAAGGTGTTTTCCAGACCGACGGTTGCCAGAAGTTGGCTGTCGATAAATTTGAAACCCAGGCTTCCCAGACCATAAGAACCAATGGCAAAGGCAGAAATTAGCCCTTTACGCTCCGGGAACCACTTCACGCAGTTGGACAGTGTTAACAGATAGCCCGCTCCATCGGCCAGGCCTACCAGCACGCCTGCGCTCAGCCACAGCATCATCAGGTTACTGGAGTGCGCAGTCAGGAAGAAACCCAGCCCGAGCAGTATACCGGACGCCATGGTGACGCGCTTCACGCCAAAACGTTCCTGCAACTTCCCGGCGACAGAAGAGGAGATCGCCAGACCTAAGCTCAACAGACCAAAGGAAAAAGCTACCTGGCTGACGGGTTCACCCAGTTTTTCTGAAAGCACGCCATTAAACAGGCTCCAGGTATACACAGAACCTAAGGCGAATTGCGTAATGATGGTACCGATAAGGGTCAACCAACGGGTGCGCTGATACGATGCGGTTTTCATGGCAGTCTTCCTGCATAAGCAAAAGGGAAAATCCTCTGCCAACAACCATAACGAAATGCATTTTATGCAGGGAAAAAACGGCATGAAGTGCCATCAGAACGGAATGAAATGCCTGGAATGCGGAATGAATGACGAGACAAAAATCCATTGAATGAATTTTTTCCCGGTCAGTTAGTGCATACTATCGCCACAAACACTGTTATCACTGCGTTTAAATTGTAAATTGCAGGTTAAAACCTGGCGCTTACCCCCATCGTGTAGAGGTAGTCGGTACTGTTGGTGGTATTTTCCGCCTGCGAGAGCGCAGCATAAGCCGCCATGTGCTGATTGAGCAGCATATCTGCGCCTACCGTCACGTCCAGCCAGTTATTGTCCTGAGTGGTCGCCGTCATTCGACTGAGCCCCGACTGCGCCTTCCAGATATTTTCGCCAAACTGCTGGTTATAGCTGATTTGCGCCCACGGTCGCAGATCGCCAAACTGCGAATTCACCCGCCAGCCCAGCGTACTGACGCTGGCATGCCATAACGGGTCGGGCGACTGGCTGACCACGCTATCGCCAAATTCGTTATAAATAGCGGGCGTGGTGCCATCGTAATGTAATGCCGCCACCGGTCCGGTCGTGACGTCGCCAGAGACGGGAAAATTCCAGCCCATACTCATGCCGCTGGTGGCCTCCGTCGGCGAAGCTTGCTCAAGGTTCACCGCCAGACCCGGCACAGTTTGTGTCGTCCGGATACGTTCCGCCAGAATGTCGTCATAGCGCGGTTGGTGATCGCTGTCCCATGTATAGCGTTCAGTCGTATATCCAGGCGTATTATCAACGATATATTCTTGCTGCCAGGCACGGGCTGTGTTGATGTAAAGCGAACAAACTACGACGCTCGCCAGGAGAATAATTTCCCGGCGACCACTGCATTTTTTTATCATCATCAATGCGACTCCAGAAGAGAGCCGAAATCGGCGATATTATTGTCATTGTAATTAAGGATGACAGGCGAAAGCCCTGTATTAAATATTGTCTTTTTCGCGGGAGCGTCAAGGCACCCGGAACGATATTTTTATGGCAAGTCAAAGAGCGAGGGAAGTATGGAACGTTGCGGTTGGGTCAGTCAGGACCCCCTTTATATTGCCTATCATGATAACGAATGGGGCGTACCCGAGCACGACGGTAAAAAACTGTTCGAAATGATCTGCCTGGAAGGTCAGCAGGCCGGCCTTTCGTGGATCACCGTCCTCAAGAAACGCGAGAATTATCGCACTAACTTCCACCAGTTCGATCCCATCCGCGTGGCAGCCATGCAGGAAGACGATGTGGAAAGACTACTGCTTGATGCCGGGATCATCCGCCATCGGGGGAAAATTCAGGCCATCATCGGTAATGCCCGGGCATACCTGGCGATGGAGCAAAACGGCGAACCGTTTGCCGACTTCGTCTGGTCATTCGTGGATAACCAGCCACAAATCACCCGCGCCGCCGCGTTGGGCGAAATCCCGACCTCCACGCCCGCCTCCGACGCCCTGTCGAAAGCGTTAAAAAAACGGGGATTCAAGTTCGTCGGCACCACTATTTGCTACTCCTTCATGCAGGCCTGCGGACTGGTCAATGACCACATCACCGGCTGTTTCTGTCATCCAGGAGATAAACATGATTCGCGAGTTTCATAGTGCGGACATGACGCCATTGCTGGCGTTATGGTTGGAAAGCACCATCTATGCGCATCCTTTTATCGCAGAACGCTACTGGCATGAGAGCGAGGCAGTGGTGCGCGATGTTTACCTGCCCGCCGCCAGAACCTGGGTCTGGGAGGAAGACGAGGCGCTGAAAGGGTTTGTGAGCGTCATGGACGGGCGTTTTTTAGGGGCGTTGTTTGTCGCCCCGGATGCGTTACGTAGCGGGATAGGGAAAGCGCTGGTACAGCATGTTCAGCAGTGTTTTGACGTGCTGAGCCTCGAGGTATACCAAAAAAACCAGAACGCGGTGAATTTCTACCACGCGCTGGGCTTTCGTATCGAAGACAGCGCATGGCAGGAAGATACCCAGCATCCCACCTGGATTATGGGCTGGCGGGCGGATTAAACGCCGTAAGCGTGAGTGCTGGCCCGCTGTATTTCTCCAGCCACGCCAGCGCGGTATTGCCCGCGCAGCCGTTCCCCAGACGCGAACTGGGCAGGTCTTTGGTCAGCACATTCACCGCGCCGTTTTTACAGATGCCTCCCGCGGCAGGGTCGAGATCCGGCCATGCCCCTTCATGAATGCAGATAACGCCAGGTTTGATACCGTCAGTGACCACGGCGCCTGCAAGGATCTGACCACGGTGATTCCAGATGCGTACCACATCACCCTCACGGATGCCGCGCGCCTGAGCATCTTGCGGGTGAATCGTCACCGGCTCACGATCTGCCACCGCATACCGTTCACGCAGGTGACTGTAGTTAAGCTGGCTGTGCAAACGATGCGCCGGGTGCGCCGACACAATCTGTAGTTGCTCCGGTTCGGCGTTGCCGTGCCACTCATCCGGTTCCAGCCACATCGGGTGTCCGGGGCAATCTGCATAGCCGTAACCGGCAATTCGCTGTGAGTAAATCTCGATCTTACCGCTGTCGGTTTTCAGCGGATGCGCGTCCGGGTCACGACGAAAATCCGCAAAGCGGATAAACTGCGCATTGGCCGGATTTTCCGGCATTTCAATCAATTGATTCGCTTCCCAGAATTCGGCAAACGGCGGCAGCGTCACCTGCTGGCTGGCCCCGCGCTGCCCGGCAATCGTATAAAACGTCTCCAGCCATTCCAGTTCGCTCTTCCCTTCGGTAAAGCGTTGATAACCGCCCTGCTCCCAGCGTTCGCTCAGCGCGGCAAAAACATCGAAATCATTGCGCGCTTCGTACTGCGGCGGCACGACCTGCTTCATGGGCACCAGATGCTGGTTACTGTAATCCCCGGTCATGGTGAGATCGTTACGCTCAAAGGAAGTGGTTGCCGGCAACACAATATCAGCGTGCTTCGCGGCAGCGGTCCAGAAGCATTCCGAGATGACCACCAGCTCCGGTTTTTGCCAGGCGCGAATCAGTCGGTTGGTGTCCTGGTGATGGGTAAAATTCGCCCCACCCGCCCACCAGATGAAGCGGATATCCGGGAAATGACGGTTCATCCCGTTATGCTGATACGGCGCGCCGGGGTTTTCCAGTGCTTCCACAATGCGCGCTACCGGAATTTTCTCCACCGCGTCGGTCCCGCCTTGCAGGCTGCCCTGCATTGACGCCAGCACCGCAGAACGGCGTGTCGGGTTTCCGCCATTGGCAAAATGATACGAAAGGCCAAAACCACCGCCAGGTATACCAGGCTGCCCCAGCATGGCGGACAGGGTGACAATCATCCAGTGCTTTTGTTCGCCAAACTGCTGGCGTTGCATGCCCCAACCGGCCATCAACATCGTAGTATTTTTATGGAACAATTCTGCCAGTTCACGGATTTTTGCTGCCGGAACGCCGCAAATCGGGTCCGCCCACTCTGCCGTTTTGGCAATACCGTCGCTCACGCCCAACAGATAGTCTGAAAAGACCTCATAGCCCGTGGTGCAACGGGCAAGAAACGCCTCGTCATGCCAGCCATGTTCTACCAGCGTATGCGCGATGCCGAGCATCAGCGCCACGTCAGTCCCCATGTGCGGCGCAATCCATTCCATTTTGTCGCCAAAGAAATCAACGGTTTCCGATCGCATCGGATCAATACAGATCAGCCGTTTCCCGCTATTACGCAACGCGTCAAAGTAAGGGATCCCTTGTTCATCCGACGCATTCCAGGCAATTTTCAGGGTATTCAGCGGGTTGGCGCTCCATAACACCACCACCTCGCTGTGTTCCAGAATCACCGGCCAGCTGGTTTGCTGTTGATAGACTTCGCTGCCGCCCACCACGTACGGCATGATGGCCTGCGCCGCGCCGGTAGAATAGTCGCCCAGATGTCCGGTATAGCCGCCCGCCAGCGCCATATAACGTTGTAATAACGTCGCCGACTTGTGCAGAACACCGTTGGAACGCCAGCCGTAAGAACCGGCAAAAATGGAGGCGGGGCCATACGTATCGCGAATGCGTTTATGCTGCGTATGAATCAACGCCAGCGCCTCGTCCCAGCTCACACGCACAAACTCATCCTGTCCGCGTACACCCTGCGGTTGTTCCGGCGAAGCCAGAAACCCTTTACGTACCATCGGATAGCGTACCCGGCTTTGACTGTGCACTTGATCGCGAACCGCACTTTGCAGCGAATTGGGATGCGAGGTGGGCAGCGCGCCCCGGGAAGAGAGCACCTTTTCTCCGTCCGTTTCGACAAGAATGGGGCCCCAGTGGGCGGCGGTTAACACTGAATGATGCATCGTCAAGCTGGCACTCCTGCTGATGGGCTGAGGTATAACGGCGTTCAATGTTACTTACAAATTTCAGAGAGATCCCTGGAATTTTCTTCATCTTCACACGTCATAATCAACCGCCACGGTCGCTGTGGCAAAAAATAAGAATGTCATTAAGGAATTAAGATGAAGAAACGTGTTTTAGTCATTGCCGCTATCGTGAGCGGCGCCCTGGCGGTTTCTGGCTGCACAACCAACCCTTACACCGGCGAACGCGAAGCGGGTAAATCCGGCATTGGCGCGGGCATTGGATCGCTGGTGGGCGCGGGTATCGGCGCTCTCTCCTCGTCGAAGAAGGATCGCGGTAAAGGCGCACTGATTGGTGCCGCGGCAGGGGCAGCGCTCGGCGGCGGCGTCGGTTATTACATGGACGTGCAGGAAGCAAAACTGCGCGACAAAATGCAGGGAACCGGCGTAAGCGTGACGCGAAGTGGCGATAACATCATTTTGAACATGCCGAATAACGTCACCTTCGACAGCAGCAGCGCCACCCTGAAACCGGCAGGTGCCAACACGCTGACCGGCGTAGCGATGGTGCTGAAGGAATACGAAAAAACCGCCGTCAATGTCATCGGGTATACCGACAGCACCGGCGGCCAGGATCTGAACATGCGTCTGTCACAGCAGCGTGCGGACAGCGTAGCCAGCGCACTGATCACCCAGGGCGTTGCCGCCAACCGCATCCGCACCAGCGGCATGGGTCCGGCAAATCCGATCGCCAGCAACAGCACGGCGGAAGGGAAAGCCCAGAACCGTCGTGTCGAAATTACGTTAAGCCCGATTCAGTAACGGTTGCGCCGGGCGGCGGCATTGCCGCCCGGCCGACAAAACCACGCTCCAGGCCCGGTAAGCGTAGCGTCATCAGGCATTTTCGCGCTAAGGTATGCTCACCAAAGGCAAGGAAATCAGCGATGAGCAAATCAACACACCCCACCATCAGCGATGTCGCGAAAGCGGCAAAAACCGGTAAAACCAGCATTTCACGTTATCTCAACGGCGAAAAACACCTGCTTTCCGATGCCCTGCTGGCGCGTATTGAAAAAGCCATTGCCGACCTCGACTATCGCCCCAGCCTGATGGCACGCGGCCTGAAACGAGGTCGCACCCGTTTGATTGGCCTGATCATTGCCGATATCACCAACCCCTATTCCGTTCACGTGTTAAGCGGTATCGAGGCCGCCTGTCGCGAGAAAGGCTTTACGCCGCTGGTCTGTAACACCAATAACGAGGTGAACCAAGAATTGCACTATCTCGATCTGCTGCGCAGTTATCAGGTCGAAGGTATTGTGGTCAACGCCGTGGGGATGCGTGAAGAGGGGTTGAATCGCCTGCAACAGTCCGCGTTGCCGATGGTACTGATCGATCGCAAAATCCCTGACTTCGCCTGCGACGTCGTCGGGCTGGACAACACTCAGGCCGCCACCACCGCCACCGAACACCTGATTGAACAAGGCTTTGAAGCACTGCTGTTTCTCAGCGAACCGCTGGGGATGGTCAATACCCGTCGTGAACGACTGAGCGCCTTTCGGGCAACACTGGCACGTTATCCGGGCGTTGTCGCCGAAAACGCCGAAGTTCCGCTTTCCGAGAATACGCAACTCGATAACACCTTACGCCAGTTCCACCAGCAGCATCGCGGGATGCGCAAGGCGGTGATCTCCGCTAACGGTGCGCTCACCCTTCAGGTCGCCCGTTCACTGAAGCGCATTGGCCTCAACTGGGGCAGCGATATTGGTCTGTTGGGGTTCGATGAGCTGGAATGGGCTGAACTGGCAGGGGTCGGGATCACGACTCTGAAACAACCCACGTGGCAGATTGGTTATGCCGCTGTCGAACAAGTGGTACGCAGGATTGAAGGCGGCAGCGACGCCATTCATGAACAGGTTTTCTCCGGCGAGCTGATCGTTCGCGGCTCCACTGCCCGTTAATTTTCCTTCGTGATGGTGATCATAATTTCGACACATCACGCTTTTCTTTGGAACCGGTTCCATCTAGCGTAATCACATTAGCGTGAGTTCTGGAGTTCCTATGCAAAGAAAACTGATAGTGGTCACCGCTGCCTATGGCCACGACACTGTCCGCGCTGCCGGCGGACAAACCGCGATGCTGCCTATCATTGCCGGTGCAGGTGCAGACGGCGTCGAAATTCGCCGCGAACTGTTTACTGACGCTGAGCTCAGCGCCCTGACCACACTGGCGTCAGCCATCGAATGCTTCGATCTGCTGGCCTGCTATTCCGCGCCACAACCGCTGTTCATGGACGATGGCCGCCTCAATCCACAACTGCCGTCACTGCTTCAGGAAGCGCAAACGCTGCGCGCGCTATGGCTGAAGGTTTCGCTGGGCTATTTTGTCCACGCAGAACAATTTGACACCCTGCGCGACTGGCTGGAAAGCAGCGGTATGGCGCTGGTAGTCGAGAACGACCAGACCGCCTGCGGACGACTGGCCCCCATGCAACGTTTTAACGCCGCCTGTCAGCAACATGCGCTGCCTGTACACCTGACCTTTGATATGGGCAACTGGCTATGGGTAGGCGATTCGCCAGAAGAGGCCGCGCATCAACTGGCGAAGTCAGTGGGTTATGTTCACGTTAAAGCCGCCACCGCGCACCACGACAGCTATCGCGCCGTTCCCCCGGACCAGGCAGAGCCCCGCTGGCTCGACCTGCTCAAGTTGTTGCCCACCGACGTTCCGCGCGGCATTGAATTCCCGCTGGAAGGGGCCGATCTGACTGCGGTTACCCGCCACTACGTCGATTTGTTACGTAAGGAGTAAGGCATGAAGCATTCACTGGATGTCATCACAATCGGCGAAGCGATGGCGATGTTTGTAGCAACGCAGACCGGCGATCTGGCCGAGGTTGAGCAGTTTATCAAGCGTGTTGCCGGTGCCGAACTGAACGTTGCCACCGGCCTGGCACGACTGGGACTGAAAGTCGGCTGGGTGAGCCGCGTAGGTAACGACAGCTTTGGTCGCTTTGTTCTCAACTCACTGAAAAAAGAGGGGATTGATGCGCAGGGAGTCACCCTGGATGAGCGCTACGCAACCGGCTTTCAGCTAAAATCTAAAGTTGAAAATGGAACCGATCCCATTGTGGAGTATTTCCGTAAAGGGTCCGCCGCCAGCCATCTGTCCGTTGCGGACTACCACGACGCGTATTTCTCCAGTGCCCGTCATCTGCATCTGAGCGGCGTCGCTGCGGCGCTTTCCCCCAGTTCCTATGAACTGCTGGCGCACACGGCGCGCACGATGAAAACCAAGGGCAAGACACTCTCATTTGACCCCAACCTGCGTCCGGTGCTGTGGAAAAGTGAAGCCGAGATGGTTGAGAAACTGAATCGTCTCGCGTTCCAGGCCGACTGGGTATTACCGGGCCTGAAAGAAGGGATGATTTTAACCGGACAACAGACGCCAGAAGGGATTGCGGATTTCTATCTCCGTCACGGCGTGAAAGCCGTGGTGCTGAAAACAGGCGCAGACGGCGCCTGGTATAAAACCGCCGACGGCGAAAAAGGCAGCGTTGCCCCGGTCAAAGTGGACAACGTGGTCGATACGGTCGGTGCCGGCGATGGCTTTGCCGTCGGCGTCATCAGCGCCTTACTGGAAGGTCGTACGCTGTCACAGGCCGTCACACGCGGCAACAAAATTGGCGCACTGGCCATTCAGGTGCAGGGCGACAGCGAAGGCTTACCCACACGTGAAACGTTAGGCGAATAACCTTACGTAATGATAACAGCCCCCTGTACCCTACAGACAGCGGCGGCAGAAACAACAGAGGTTGATTATGGCAAACTCAACAAATGCAGCAAAACGCTGGTTGTACATCATGCCTATCGTGTTCATCACGTATAGTCTGGCGTATCTTGACCGTGCAAACTTCAGCTTCGCGTCCGCCGCGGGCATTAACGAAGACCTTGGCATCACCAAAGGGATCTCATCCCTGCTCGGCGCCCTGTTCTTCCTCGGCTATTTCTTCTTTCAGATCCCCGGCGCGGTGTATGCCGAACGCCGGAGCGTGCGCAAACTGATTTTTGTCTGCCTGATTTTATGGGGCGGTTGCGCGTCGCTGACCGGGATGGTCAGCAATATCCCGGCGCTGGCCGCTATTCGCTTTATTCTTGGGGTAGTGGAAGCCGCTGTTATGCCAGCGATGCTGATTTACATCAGTAACTGGTTTACGAAGTCGGAGCGTTCGCGAGCAAATACCTTCCTGATCCTCGGTAACCCGGTGACGGTCCTGTGGATGTCAGTGGTGTCTGGTTACCTGATCCAGGCGCTCGGCTGGCGTGAGATGTTCATCATCGAAGGGGTTCCCGCCATTCTGTGGGCCTTCTGCTGGTGGGTGCTGGTGAAAGACAAACCGGCGCAGGTCGGTTGGCTGACCGAGTCAGAAAAAACGGCGTTGCAAACGCAACTCGAACAAGAGCAGCAGGGGATTAAGGCTGTACGCAACTACGGCGAAGCGTTCCGCTCCCGTAATGTGATCCTGTTATGCATGCAATATTTCACCTGGAGTATTGGCGTCTACGGCTTCGTGCTGTGGCTGCCATCAATCATCCGCGAAGGCGGCGCGAATCTGGGAATGGTCGAAGTGGGCTGGCTCTCTTCTGTCCCGTATCTGGCAGCCACCGTGGCGATGATTATCGCCTCCTGGGCCTCGGATAAATTACAGAACCGTAAGCTGTTCGTCTGGCCTCTGCTGCTAATTGCCGCGTGCGCTTTTATCGGTTCCTGGGCCGTCGGCGCGAATAACTTCTGGGCCTCTTATACCCTGCTGGTGATTGCCGGTGCGGCAATGTACGCCCCGTATGGCCCGTTTTTCGCCATCATTCCGGAGATGTTGCCGCGCAACGTTGCCGGTGGCGCAATGGCGCTAATCAACAGTATGGGCGCGCTGGGCTCGTTCCTCGGCTCGTGGTTTGTCGGTTACCTCAACGGCGCCACCGGCAGCCCGTCCGCCTCGTACATTTTTATGGGGGTGGCGCTTTTCGCCTCAGTATGGCTAACTTTAATTGTTAAGCCTGCTAATAATCAGCACGTCCCGGTTGGCGCACGCCACGCGTAAACTTTCACTCATGGAGAGTCATATGAAGCCGTCCATTATTCTCTACAAAGCGTTACCTGACGATTTACTGCATCGCCTGGAAGAACATTTCACCGTCACCCAGGTGCCGGACCTGAGCCCGCAGACGGTTGAACAACACGCGCAAGCCTTTGCCAGTGCTGAAGGTCTGCTGGGCTCCAGCCAAACCGTCGATACCGCGCTGCTGGAGAAAATGCCGACGCTCCGCGCAACCTCAACGATCTCCGTGGGGTATGACAATTTCGATGTGGATGCGCTGAACGCACGTAAGGTACTGCTGATGCATACGCCCACCGTGCTGACGGAAACCGTTGCCGATACGATCATGGCACTGGTGCTATCGACCGCTCGCCGCGTTGTGGAAGTGGCCGAGCGCGTGAAGGTCGGCGAATGGACCTCCAGCATTGGTCCTGACTGGTTTGGTATTGATGTGCACCACAAAACGCTGGGGATTGTCGGGATGGGACGCATTGGTCTTGCGCTGGCACAGCGCGCCCACTTCGGCTTCAACATGCCGATTCTCTACAACGCCCGCCGCCACCATCAGGAAGCGGAAGAGCGCTTCAACGCCCGCTACTGTGACCTCGATACGCTGCTGCAGGAATCAGACTTTGTCTGCCTGATCCTGCCGCTGACCGACGAGACGCATCATCTGTTTGGCGCAGAGCAGTTCGCTAAAATGAAATCCTCTGCCATCTTCATTAACGCCGGACGCGGTCCGGTGGTCGATGAAAACGCGCTGATTGCCGCACTGCAACAGGGCGAAATACACGCTGCCGGTCTGGATGTGTTTGAGCAAGAGCCGCTGCCGGTTGATTCACCGTTGTTGTCGCTGAGTAACGTTGTGGCGGTACCGCACATTGGTTCAGCCACCCACGAAACGCGCTATAACATGGCGGCCTGCGCGGTAGATAATCTGATTGATGCGCTGCAAGGAAAGGTCGAGAAGAACTGCGTGAACCCGCAGGTTGCGGGGTAACAAAAACAGCCGGGAGGCGCTATCGCCTGCCCGGCAGCTTCATCACTGAATAGCGTTAACCGCCGCAGTCCAGGCCTGGTTAAATGCCTGATGCTGCGAGGCCAGCGGCCCAATCAATGCGTTGTACTGACTTGCCTGCTGCGAAGTCGGGAACTGAATACCATTCGCCACAAAACTCACCTGCGTATCCTGCTGCGCGACAAAATCACCCACCTGGACCAGTTGCTGAGTGAAGATCTGCGCGGCCGGGATCAGCGGCTGCAACGCGTCTGCGGGCGTCGTCACCACTTTCTTATACACCTGGTCAAACACCGGCTTCAGGTCATCGGCCTGTTTCAGTGCGCCATGCGCCGCATCGGCCTGCAGTTTCGCATTCTGCAACTGCTGACCCAATACGCCGAGAGAACCGTTCAGGTCACGCAGCGGCCCACGTTGCGTCACATAATCCTGTGGCACACGGATGGCATTAACGCTATCAACAACCGGACGCAACGCGGAATCCATCGCCTGGTTCACCTGCTGTGAGTAGCCATACAGAATCGCGTAATCAGAAACAAACGGACCGAACTGTTTTTTCTGATCGGCGGTCAGGGTGGGTAGACGCTCGCCGCTACGCATCACCGTATTCTGTAGAAAATCGACAAACGCTTTACGCTGATCGCCTTCTTTATCAAAACACCCACTCAGGCTAACTACCATTAACAACGCCGCAAGAGGCGCAAACCAGCGAGAGCAGGACTTACCTGTCGCCATTTTAATACTCCTTTCACCCAAAAATGCGCACTGCGCAATACGCGTGCCTTACGGCTTACAAGGATAGTCCAGGTCAGGCTCGCAGGATACCCCTTCCGCGTAATCTTGTGGCGGAAATTCGTCTGGCGAAATAGCGATGACCAAATTGTTATTTTATTGTTAAACACATCACATTTACCACCTCTGTCCTGAGGGCATTAACAAGAAGTAGTTCTATGATTTTAATAGCTTTTCAGCATTAAGTCGGCCAGTGAAGGGGCAATTCGTACGATTATCGCACGTTAACCTCGGTGGGGTGATTGCCGAACACGGGCTTCAATGTTTTGATTAATTGAACGATTAACGAATAAACGTTCGATAATCGCACAATTAATCCTAACGCTTGCGGTGGAGAAAATAAAAACACCCTCTGTCCCCCGCGTTGCTTTCGCAGGAATGACCGCATGACAAACAAAACGACTGATATTCAAGCGTTTATTAACGAGCATCCCTTTTCAAAATACCAGTGGATGATTCTCGTGCTGTGTTTTGTGACCGTCGCGATGGACGGATTCGATACCGCGATTATCGGCTTCATCGCCTCCGATCTCGTTCAGGAGTGGGGCGTTGAAAAATCCGCGCTCGGCCCGGTCATGAGCGCCGCGCTGGTGGGGCTTGCCGTCGGAGCCCTCACCGCGGGTCCAATGGCTGACCGCATCGGTCGCAAAAAAGTCCTGATTATGTCGATTCTGGTGTTTGGCGGCTTCAGCCTGCTCACCGCCTTTGCCAGCACGCTGAACCAACTAACGGCATTGCGCTTTTTAACTGGTCTGGGTCTGGGGGCGGCAATGCCCAATGCCGCGACCCTGATGAGTGAATACGCGCCAGAACGCCGTCGCGCGCTGCTGGTGAATCTGATGTTCGTCGGATTCCCGATTGGCTCGTCGATGGGCGGGTTTGTCTCCGCCTGGCTGATCCCGCATTACGGCTGGCAAAGCGTACTGATCCTCGGCGGCGTGATGCCGCTGGCGCTGGCAGTGGTGTTGATCGTTTTACTGCCGGAATCTGCCCGTTATCTGGTAGTTAAGAACAAATCACAGCAGCAGATTGGCACCATTCTGCGCCGTATCGCCCCGCTACCGGAAGCGACGCACTTTGTCCTGCGTGAAACCGGCCAGATTAAAGAGAAATCGGCGCTGGGCGTCATCTTCTCGCCGCGTTACGCACTGGGCACGGTGATGCTGTGCCTGACCTACTTTATGGGGTTGCTGATCTTCTATCTGCTGACCAGTTGGCTGCCGCTGCTGATCCGTGAAACAGGGGCCACCCTGAGCCAGGCGTCCATCATTACCGCCCTGTTCCCGTTAGGCGGCGGAATTGGCGTCCTGGTGCTGGGCGCGCTGATGGACAAATTCAACCCGAACAAAGTGGTGGCGGTCGGCTGGTTGTTGACCGGGGTGTTTGTCTGCCTGGTTGGGTTCTCCACCAGCAGCCTGGTGCTCATGGGGGTGATGGTTTTTATCGCCGGGACAATCATGAACGGCGCGCAATCGTCCATGCCCGCGCTGGCGGCGGGTTTTTACCCCACACAAGGTCGCGCGACTGGTGTGGCATGGATGTTAGGTCTGGGCCGTTTCGGCGGCATCCTCGGTGCGTTTAGCGGCGCCTTCCTGATGCAGGCGCAACTCGCGTTCGAAACCATCTTTACATTCCTGGCCATTCCGGCACTAGTGTCTGCCTTTGCCTTGATGGTGAAATACTGGGCAGGTAAACGCCAGCTGTCTGGCGCATCAACGCCGACAGAATCACCGACTCACGCCGCGCAAAAAGCCTGATTTTTCCTCCTGGCAGGTAATCACCTGCCAGGAAATAGTCATATTTTCGTAATCTTTACAA
>NZ_JBFWLF010000071.1:0-16583 GCF_050252275.1 Citrobacter sp.
GCCAGTGTCTCGATGGTTGAAGCCAGCGCGGAGAAACCCGCTTTCGACAGTTCCTGAACCGTCATGCGCTTCTGGAAATCCGCCAGCCCGAGGCTGGAACAGGTGGCGGTATAGCCGTAGGTCGGCAGCACGTGGTTAGTCCCGGAGGCGTAATCGCCCGCTGATTCCGGCGACCAGTCACCGAGGAACACCGAACCGGCACTGGTGATGTCATCAACCAGCTCGCGGGCATGACGGGTTTGAATAATCAGGTGCTCAGGTCCATAGAGGTTAGAGATGGCAATACACTGCGCCAGATCTTTCGTCACGATTAATCGACTGGCGCTGAGCGCCTGACGCGCCGTTTCTGCGCGCGGGAGTTCAGCCAGTTGACGTTCAACGGCTTCGGCAACGCGACGGGCGATGTCGGCATCTGGGGTCAGCAGAATGACCTGGGAATCCGGACCGTGTTCCGCTTGCGAAAGCAGATCGGAGGCGACGAAATCCGGCGTGGCGCCGCTGTCGGCAATCACCAGCACTTCGGACGGTCCGGCTGGCATATCAATCGCCGCGCCGTCAAGACGCTGGCTC
This sequence comes from Citrobacter sp., assembly GCF_050252275.1. Classification (NCBI taxonomy): domain Bacteria; kingdom Pseudomonadati; phylum Pseudomonadota; class Gammaproteobacteria; order Enterobacterales; family Enterobacteriaceae; genus Citrobacter; species Citrobacter sp. Next base: position 571 of record NZ_JBFWLF010000071.1, read on the forward strand.
ACCTGACGCTTCGCTTCGGTCACAAATGCGTTTCCAGGGCCAAAAATTTTGTCTACTTTCGGCACGGATTCGCTGCCAAACGCCAGCGCGGCAATGGCCTGTGCACCGCCAACATTAAAGACTTCCTGCACACCGCACAGCTGCGCCGCGTAGAGAATTTCATCGGCAATCGGCGGCGGGGAACACAGCACCACCTTCTTACAGCCCGCAATACGCGCCGGGGTGGCGAGCATCAGCACGGTAGAAAAGAGCGGGGCGGATCCGCCGGGAATATACAAACCGACGGACACCACTGGGCGCGTCACCTGCTGGCAGCGGACGCCTGGCTGGGTTTCCACATCAACGATCGGTAATTGTTGCGCGTTATGGAAGGTTTCAATGTTTTGCACCGCGACAGCCATCGCCTGTTTGAGATCGTCGCTTAGTCGTGCGCTGGCGGCGGCTATCTCTGCTGTGGTCACCTTCAGCGCCGCAACCTCGGTTTTATCAAACTTCGCGCTGTACTCGCGCAGGGCGTCATCACCACGGGTTTTGACGTTATCCAGAATCTCGCTCACGGTGCGGGTGATGCTGTCAGACGCGGAAATCGCCGGGCGCGTCAGTAATTCACGCTGCTGCTCAGGGGAACAGGCGTTCCAGTTAATGATTGTGCTAAAGCTCATGGCCATCACTCCATCATCTTCTCAATTGGCAGCACCAGAATCGAGCTGGCGCCGAGCGCTTTCAGTTTTTCCATCGTCTCCCAGAACAGGGTTTCGCTGCTGACCATGTGCATCGCCACGCGTTGCTGATCGCCAGCCAGCGGCAGAATAGTTGGGCGTTCGGCGCCTGGCAGCAGCGCGATGACCTCTTCCAGACGCTCGCTTGGCGCGTGCATCATGATGTATTTCGATTCGCGAGCCTGGATAACGCCCTGAATACGGGTCAGCAGCTTATCGACCAGTTGCTGCTTGGCGTCGGTCATCTCACCGTCACGCTGGATCAGACAGGCTTTAGAACGGTAAATCACTTCGACTTCGCGCAGCCCGTTGGCTTCCAGGGTCGCGCCGGTCGAGACCAGATCGCAGATGGCATCGGCGAGGCCCGCGCGCGGAGCCACTTCCACAGAACCGTTCAGCAAGCAGGATTTAAAAGAGACGCCTTTCTGGTCGAGATAACGTTTGAGCAGGTGCGGATAAGAGGTGGCGATGCGCTTGCCATCCAGCGCGGCGGGGCCATCCCAGGCTTCATCCACCGGTGTTGCCAGGGAAAGGCGGCAACCGCCAAAGTCGAGGCGACGCAACGTAAAGTAGCGCGGATCTTCACCCTGGGCGCGGCGGTTCAGCAGTTCTTCTTCCAGAACGTTCTCACCGATGATGCCCAGGTCAACCACGCCGTCCATCACCAGACCGGGGATATCGTCGTCACGCACACGCAGAATATCAATTGGCATATTCTCTGCCATCGCAATCAGGCGCTGAGTGTGTAAATTAATTTTAATCCCACAGCGGGCGAGTAATTCGCGTGAGTCATCGCTCAAACGACCTGATTTCTGAATAGCTATGCGTAAACGGCTGTTGTCTAACATTCTCTTTTCCTCTTTATCCTGTCTGAACCTGTCTGAATTTCGCGCCAAAAAAAAAGCCCCCGGAAGATGATCTTCCGGGGGCTTTCTCATGCGTTCATGCACCACTGGAAGATCTGAATGTCTCCCAGCACACATCGCCTGAAAGACTAGTCAGGATGATGGTGATGATGGTGATGTTTAAATTGAACGCGTGTCATAAAATTCTCGATGAATGCTTATTCATGTGATGCCTTTTAACCTAAACCACTTTAACGTCTTAAAGCAAGCGCTTTTTTTAATTCCTATTTATAGTATGAATTGTCAGTCTTAAAGCGCTGGCGTAGCCTTATAGACATAGTGCTGGAGTCAGGAGAAAACGGATGAAAAAGGTCGCAGTTGTCGGTTTAGGATGGTTAGGCATGCCGCTGGCGATGTCGCTCGCTGCCAGAGGCTGGCAGGTGACGGGGAGCAAAACCACCCAGGATGGCGTGGAAGCGGCCAGAATGAGCGGGATCGAAGGATATCCGCTACGGCTCGAGCCTGAATTGGTGTGTGAAACAGACGATCTGGATGCGCTGATGGATGTCGATGCGCTGGTGATTACCTTACCGGCTCGACGCAGCGGTCCGGGAGAAGACTTCTATTTGCAGGCGATGCAGGAGCTGGTGGACAGCGCGCTGGCGTATCGTATTCCGCGCATTATCTTTACCAGTTCGACCTCCGTCTATGGTGATGTCCAGGGGACGGTAAAAGAGGGAACCCCGCGTAATCCGGTCACCGCCAGCGGTCGTGTGTTAAAAGAGCTGGAAGACTGGCTGCATAATTTACCGGGTACCTCGGTTGATATCTTGCGACTGGCCGGGCTGGTAGGGCCGGGGCGTCATCCAGGCCGCTTCTTCGCGGGCAAAACCGCGCCTGACGGCGAACATGGCGTCAATCTGGTACATCTGGTAGATGTGATTGCCGCCATTACGCTGCTGTTACAGGCACCGAAAGGGGGACACATCTATAATATATGTGCGCCTTCGCATCCTGCACGCAATGTGTTTTATCCGCAGATGGCGCGTCTGTTGGGAATGGAGCCGCCGCAGTTCCGCGATTCTGCGGATAACGGTAAAGGTAAAATTATCGATGGCAGCCGGATTTGTAATGAGCTTGGGTTTGAATACCAGTATCCCGATCCGCTGGTGATGCCGTTGGAGTAATGCATACCGCCAGCAGTTAGTCGCCATACAACGCAAGGGGGCGTGTATGAAACCACTGCTGGACGTGCTCATCATCCTTGATGCCCTTGAGAAAGAGGGCAGCTTCGCGGCGGCGTCCGCCAAACTGTATAAGACGCCGTCAGCTCTCAGCTATACCGTCCATCGTCTGGAAAGCGACCTCAACATTCAGATCCTCGATCGCAGTGGCCATCGCGCCCGGTTCACGCGCACGGGGCAAATGCTGTTAGAGAAAGGGCGAGAAGTTCTGCATACCGTGCGGGAACTGGAAAAGCAGGCGATAAAACTCCATGAAGGCTGGGAAAATGAACTGGTGATCGGCGTGGACGATACCTTTCCTTTTTCCCTGCTCGCCCCCCTGATTGAATCCTTTTATCAGCACCACAGCGTCACGCGCCTGAAATTCATTAACGGTGTGTTGGGGGGATCGTGGGATGCGCTGATCCAGGGCAGGGCGGATATTATTGTTGGCGCGATGCATGAACCTCCTTCATCCAGCGACTTTAGCGTTGCGCGCCTGGGTGAGCTGGAGCAGATTTTTGCCGTTGCGCCACACCATCCGCTGGCTGATGAAGCCGAGCCGCTGAGCCGCAGTACCATCAAACGCTATCGCGCGATTGTGGTCGGCGACAGTTCGCCTCTCGCTGCTGCAGCGGCGACGCAACTGCTTGACGATCAAGAGGCAATCACCGTCTTCGATTTTAAAACCAAACTGGAACTGCAAATCAGCGGTCTGGGATGCGGTTATCTTCCGCGTTATCTGGCGCAGCGCTTCCTGGAAAGTGGGGCGCTGATCGAGAAAAAAGTGGCGGCGCAAATTCTCTTTGAACCAGTATGGATGGGGTGGAATGAGCAGACGGCGGGACTCGCCAGCGCCTGGTGGCGGGATGCGATTTTAGCAAATAGTGCTATTGCGGGGATATATAAAAAAGACGATAGCGAAAAATCAAACATTTAAGAAAAAATAGTTCGCGACAAGCTACTCATTCTCTTGTCTTTTCGCCTCATTTTAGTGCACAATGCGCCGCTTGCAAAAAATGACATTAACCGACGTTTTAATACGCGTCGGTTATTTTTTTGCATCAAACCAATCATTCATACAAAGAGGCCGGGCTTCGTACCGGATAGATATTTACTAAAAACCGACAGTTGTTGTCGCTGAGGAATCCAGAAGATGGGGCAATTTTTTGCTTACGCGACGGCATTCGCCGTAAAGGGGAATGACCATGTCGCATAACGCTACTCCAAAAACCTCTCGCGTGGAATTGCGTAAAACGCTTACGCTGATTCCGGTTGTCATGATGGGCCTTGCCTATATGCAGCCAATGACGCTGTTCGATACGTTTGGTATCGTTTCAGGCCTCACTGACGGTCACGTTGCAACGGCGTATGCCTTTGCGCTGGTCGCTATTCTCTTTACTGCGTTGAGCTACGGTAAACTGGTTCGCCGTTTCCCGTCCGCTGGCTCGGCGTATACCTATGCCCAGAAATCCATTAGTCCGACCGTCGGCTTTATGGTTGGTTGGTCATCTCTGCTGGACTACCTGTTCATGCCGATGATCAACATCCTGTTGGCAAAAATTTATTTTGAAGCGCTGGTGCCGTCCATACCGTCGTGGATCTTTGTTGTCGCGCTGGTGGCCTTTATGACCATCTCCAACCTGCGCAGCATCAAGACCGTGGCAAACTTCAATACCCTGATTGTAATCCTGCAGATGGGCATTGTGGCGGTGATTGTTGGCCTGATCATCTACGGCGTTTCGAACGGTGAAGGTGCGGGTACGCTGACCAGCACGCGTCCGTTCTGGTCGGAAGGCGCACACGTCGTGCCAATGATTACCGGAGCAACGATTCTGTGCTTCTCGTTCCTGGGCTTTGACGGTATCTCTTCGCTGTCTGAAGAGACCAAAGATGCAGAGCGCGTGATCCCGAAGGCTATCTTCCTGACGGCGCTGATTGGCGGCCTGGTATTCATCGGTGCCTCTTACTTCCTGCAACTGTACTTCCCGGATATCTCTCGCTTTAAGGATCCGGATGCCTCTCAGCCTGAAATCATGCTGTATGTGGCGGGTAAAACCTTCCAGTGGGGCGTGCTGATTTTCTCCAGCGTGACCGTTCTGGCGTCCGGTATGGCGGCACACGCAGGCGTCTCTCGTCTGATGTACGTGATGGGCCGTGACGGCGTATTCCCGACGCGCTTCTTTGGTTACATTCATCCGAAGTGGCGTACCCCGGCATGGAACGTGCTGCTGGTGGGGGCAATTGCGCTGATGGCGATTAAATTTGACCTGGTGACGGCGACGGCGCTGATCAACTTCGGTGCGCTGGTGGCGTTTACCTTCGTGAACCTGTCTGTGATTTCACAGTTCTGGATCCGCGAAAAACGCAACAAGACGCTGAAAGACCACTTCAACTATCTGGTGCTGCCGGTATGTGGCGCGCTGACTGTTGGGGCGCTGTGGATCAACCTGGAAGAGAGCTCTATGGTTCTGGGGCTGATCTGGGCCGGTATTGGTCTGGTGTATCTGGCCTGCGTGACCAAAAGTTTCCGCAACCCGGTTCCGCAGTACGAAGATATCGCCCAGTAACTCATAAGGTTTGTAGACCCGGTAAGCGAAGCGACACCGGGCAGGAAGCCGGAGTTAACCACTCCGGCTTTTTTTATGTCGCTGGTTTATTTCCCGTCATTATTCATAACCATTCGTTCTAAATTAGAGAATTTCGTTATTGGTTCCCGTCCGCATGCTCAGGAATAATTTCCTGATTGATATTCTTCAGGCTAATGAATTTATGTTTTCAATGATCTTAAGCGGGGTTATCTGTGGCGCGCTGTTGGGCTTTGTGATGCAACGTGGTCGATTCTGCCTGACCGGCGGTTTCCGCGACATGTATATCGCTAAAAACAACCGTATGTTTTATGCGCTGCTGATTGCGATTTCCGTGCAGAGCGTCGGTGCCTTTGCGCTGATTCAGGCGGGGGTGATTCGTTACGATGCGGGCGCGTTCCCGTGGCTCGGTACTGTTGTTGGCGGTTATATCTTCGGGATTGGAATTGTCTATGCGGGCGGATGTGCCACCGGAACCTGGTATCGTGCGGGTGAGGGGCTGATCGGCAGCTGGATAGCACTGGCGACCTACATGGTGATGAGTGCGGTAATGCGTTCGCCCCATGCCAGCGGTTTAAACCAGACGCTAAAAACGTACAGCACGGAGCACAACTCCATTGCTGACACGCTGAACCTTTCCGTCTGGCCGCTGATCGCCGTTCTGCTGGTGGTGACGCTCTGGGTAGTCAGTAAAGAACTGAAAAAGCCAAAGCTGAAAGTCGCCTCTTTGCCGCCGCGTCGTACCGGGCTTGCACATATTTTGTTTGAAAAACGCTGGCATCCGTTCGTGACGGCGGTACTGATTGGTCTTATCGCGCTGCTGGCCTGGCCGCTGAGCGAAGCTACCGGGCGTATGTTTGGGCTCGGGATCACCTCGCCGACGGCTAACATTCTGCAGTCCCTGGTGGCGGGAGACAGCAAATTCCTTAACTGGGGCGTTTTCCTGGTGCTGGGGATTTTCCTTGGTTCGTTCATCGCGGCGAAAGCCAGTCGTGAATTCCGCGTGCGGGCTGCCGATGCGGCAACCACGCTGCGCAGCGGCTTCGGCGGGATCCTGATGGGATTTGGCGCCAGTATTGCCGGTGGTTGCTCTATCGGTAACGGTCTGGTGATGACGGCGATGATGACCTGGCAGGGCTGGATTGGCCTGGTATTTATGATCCTTGGCGTCTGGACCGCGTCATGGATTGTGTTTGTTCGACCGCAGCGTAAAGCCCGTCTGGCAACCGCTGCGGCAAATTAAGCGTAAGGATTAATGATGGCGATTAAAAAACTGGACGTGGTCACACAGGTTTGCCCGTTCCCACTGATTGAAGCAAAAGCCGCGCTGGCTGAAATGGCGAGCGGTGACGAACTGGTAATTGAGTTTGACTGCACACAGGCGACAGAAGCGATCCCACAGTGGGCTGCTGAAGAAGGGCATGCGATTACAGATTATCAGCAGGTTGGCGATGCCGCCTGGAGCATCACCGTCCAGAAAGCGTGATAACAGGCCCTCCGCCGTGGCGCGGAGGGCGATTCTCAGACGATCTCTTCAGCGTACTGCCACAGCGCCTTCAGCAGTACCTGCTTCTCTTTATCATCCGCATATTCCTGATACAACATCTGCAACTCGTCGGCGTAGCGCTGCAAATATTCCGGCGTAAAGACCTGACGACGGTGCTCCAGCCAGCGCTGTTGCTCCGCTTCATCCAGCGTGCCGGGGAAATTACGCGCCCGATAGTTGAACAGCAGTTTCTCAATACGTGGATCGACAAAGGTGATGTCCAGTGCCGGCAGGTTTTGCGGGTCGGTTTCCAGCACAATTTTCATTGCCGCACGGTCAGCATCGCTAAAGAAACCATTATAAAGCTGGGCATCGACGTTGTCAGACGGCGTGAACGGCTCGGCTTCGGCAAAGATGGCGACCACTTTGTCACGCACCTGCGGATTTTCACGCAGGACTTTCAGATTATCGAGACAGTGCTGGCGATTAATCCCCAGACGGTCGGCATCTTCCGGGCGCAGCGTGTTCGCCTGCGCCAGCACCGGGCATTTGTTGATGTGCACCAGCTTCAGCGGCACGGCGGCGGTATCGCCCAGATCGGCTTTGGCGGTGTACAGACGTTCGCGCAGGGTGTCGCTATCCAGTTCCAGCAACGGCGAAATATCACCGGCCAGGTCGACCATGATCACCGCATTACGGTTATCCGGATGCCAGGCCAGCGGTGCAACCCAACTGGTGTTGCCGCGCCATGCGCCAAACATGCCGGAAACATGCACCAGCGGTTTCATTTGCGGCACATCAATCAGCGCGGCCAGCTTGTGCTTATTGCGGTGCGTATAGAGATACTCAAACAGACGCGGCTGCCGTGACTTCACCAGTTGCGCCATCGCAATGGTGGCATAGACATCCGCCATCGCATCGTGCGCGTTGCTGTGCTCAATACCGTTTGCTTTCGTCAGATGCTCCAGGCGAAAGCTGGGGAGGCCGTCGTCATTTTCCGGCCAGTTGATGCCTTCCGGACGCAGGGCGTAGCAAGCGCGCATCACGTCCAGCAGATCCCAGCGCGAATTATCATGCTGCCAGCTCCAGGCGTAGGGATCGTAGAAGTTACGGTACAGCACGTTGCGCGTAACCTCGTCGTCGAAGCGCACGTTGTTGTAGCCAATAATGCAGGTTTTCGGCACCGTAAACAGGGTGTGGATCCGCGCGGCAAACGCAGCTTCATTATCACCTTTCTCTCGTGCTTCCTGCGGGGTGATTCCGGTGACCATCACCGCGCCCGGCTGGGGCAAATAGTCATCCGCCGGTTTGCAGTAAAAAACCTCTGGTTCACCGATGATGTTGAATTCGCTATCGGTACGCAGAGCGGCAAATTGCGCAGGTCTGTCGAGCGCCGGATGAATGCCAAAGGTTTCGTAATCGTGGAAGAGAAAGGTGGGTTGTTGCTTGCCGTCATTCATAAATAAGTGGGTTCCGTGACTTCTGGTTGCGCGCTGCCTGGACTGCACAGAGTACCAAAATTCGGCGTGGTAATCAGCCTGACTCACAGAGAAGAAAGACAGAAAGCGGCTGGAGATAAGGTGCAACGGATCAATCAAACAGGGATCAATGTGCGATAAGTCACATTTTCTTGCAATTATTCCCTGTTCGTTTATCAGAATTTCCGTAAAAAGGACGGCTCTTTTGAAACGTCTGAGGACATGCTGTTGAAACCCCGTCTGTTTATTACCGCTTCTTTACTCGCGATGCATCTCTCTTCTGCACTTGCTGCCGGTACGGCTGACTTTGCGCCACCGCCACCTGGCATTGAAGCCGGTTCATGGGTGCTTATGGATTACACCACGGGGCAAATTCTCACGGCGGGTAATGAACATCAACAGCGCAATCCTGCCAGCCTGACCAAGCTGATGACCGGTTACGTGGTCGATCGCGCCATTGACAGCCAGCGCATTACGCCGGACGACATCGTCACCGTGGGACGCGACGCGTGGGCGAAGGACAACCCGGTGTTCGCCGGATCCTCATTGATGTTCCTCAAAGAAGGGGACCGGGTGTCCGTGCGCGATTTAAGCCGTGGGTTGATTGTTGATTCCGGTAACGACGCCTGCGTGGCGCTGGCAGATTACATCGCTGGTGGGCAACCGCAGTTTGTCGCGATGATGAACAATTACGTCAAGAAGCTCAATTTGCGGGACACCCATTTTGAGACGGTGCACGGACTGGATGCCCCTGGTCAGCACAGTTCAGCTTACGATCTGGCGGTGTTGTCCCGGGCAATCATTCATGGTGAGCCGGCGTTTTATCACATGTACAGTGAGAAAAGCCTCACCTGGAACGGTATTACCCAGCAAAACCGTAACGGACTGCTGTGGGATAAAACCATGAACGTTGATGGCCTGAAAACCGGACACACTTCGGGGGCTGGTTTTAACCTGATTGCTTCTGCGGTGGACGGTCAGCGCCGACTGATTGCCGTGGTGATGGGCGCGAATAGCCCAAAAGGGCGTGAGGAGCAGGCACGTAAACTGCTGCACTGGGGACAACAAAATTTCGACACGGTGCAAATCCTGCGCAGCGGTAAGCAGGTCGGAACAGAGCGTATCTGGTACGGTGATAAAGAGAAAATCGCGTTAGGTACCGAACACGATTTCTGGATGGCGCTGCCAAAGGCGGAAATGCCGCACATCAAAGCGAAGTACATCCTGGATAAGAAGGAACTGGAAGCGCCGCTTGCCGCCCATCAACGGGTCGGGGAAATCGAACTCTACGACCGCGACAAACTGGTCGCTCATTGGCCTCTGGTCACGCTGGAAGCTGTCGGTAAGGGAGGCGTCTTCTCCCGTCTGAGTGATTATTTCCATCACAAAGTCTGAATCGTACTGACAGAGACTGGCAGGAGTTCGGTTCCGCTCACATAATAACCACAAAGTGCTTGTGACGGCGGTTTAGTCTTCGTTATGCTGTATATAAATACAGTGTAACGATGGAGGCAACATGAATTACGAGATCAGAAACGCTGATAAGCGCACCGTTGCAGGTTTCCACCTGGTGGGACCGTGGGAGCAAACGGTGAAACAAGGCTTTGACCAGTTGATGATGTGGGTCGATGGCAAGCAGGTTGTGGCGCAGGAGTGGATCGCCGTTTACTTCGACAATCCGGATGAAGTGCCCGCCGAAAAACTGCGCTGTAGTACGGTCGTTTCCGTGCCTGCTGATTTTGTCATCCCGGAAAACAGCGAAGGCGTGACGCTCAGCGAAATCGACGGCGGTCAATATGCGACGGCAGTTGCACGCGTCGATAATAATGATTTTGCCACGCCGTGGTATCAGTTCTTCAATAGCCTGATGCAGGACAAGACATATGAAATGGCATGCAAACCCTGCTTTGAAGTCTATCTGAATAACGGTTGCGAAGACGGTTACTGGGATATCGAGATGTATATCGCGGTACAACCAGCCACGAAGTAAGTCTAAAACCAGGCGGACCGGCGCGGAGCGACTACGCTTAGCGAGATGTCCTGTCCGCCACAGTGAACTTCTGCGCGTAAAAACAGGTACAATCATTTTTTGCTTTTTCCTGATGGAGTGCATGAGTGCGTGCCGACAAGTCACTGAGTCCATTTGAAATCCGTCTGTATCGCCATTACCGCATTGTGCATGGTATTCGCATTGCACTGGCCTTCATCCTGACTTTTTTGCTTGTTCGTTTATTTAACATTCCGGAAGGGACATGGCCCTTGATTACGCTGGTGGTGATTATGGGGCCGATCTCGTTCTGGGGAAACGTGGTTCCCCGTGCCTGGGAGCGGATTGGTGGTACGATCCTCGGATCGGTGCTGGGTCTGGTGGCGCTGCGTCTTGAGCTATTCTCATTGCCACTGATGCTGCTCTGGTGTGCGGCAGCTATGTTCCTGTGTGGATGGCTCGCGTTAGGAAAAAAACCGTATCAGGCGCTCTTGATTGGCATCACGCTTGCTGTCGTCGTGGGTGCGCCCGCTGGCGATATGGAGACCGCACTCTGGCGCGGCGGCGATGTCATTCTGGGGGCGCTCCTCGCCATGCTGTTCACCGGAATCTGGCCGCAGCGCGCCTTCATTCACTGGCGCATCCAACTGGCGCACTGCGTGACGGCCTATAACCGGGTGTATCAGGCCGCGCTGTCGCCTAATCTGTTAGAACGTCCCCGTCTGGATAAACATCTGCAACAGCTATTAGGTGACGTGGTAAAAATGCGCGGACTTATTACGCCGGCGAGCAAAGAGACGCGCATCCAGAAATCTATTTTTGAAGCCATTCAGACCGTCAATCGTAATCTGGTCTGCATGCTCGAATTGCAGATCAATGCCCTGTGGGCGACCCGTGAAAGCCATTTCGTCATGCTCAATGCCCATACGCTGCGGGAAACGCAGCAAATGACCCAACAGGCGCTGTTGACGATTGCCCATGCCTTGTTCGAAGGTAATCCGCAGCCGATTCTCGCCAACAGCGAAAAACTGAACGAGACCGTTAACGAATTGCGCACGCTGATCCGTCAGCACGATGAACATCATGTGGCTGAAACGCCGATTCATGGCTATGTCTGGTTAAGCCTGGAAACCGCCCGTCAACTGGAGCTGCTGTCGCATCTTATCTGTCGCGCACTGCGCAAATAAAAAGCAGGTAAAGGGAATGCTGCCGTGGCTGCTTCGATTCAGCAAGGAATAAGGGTATGATGGAAACCAGAATGAAGCCATTGTCATTTGCGGCTGCGAAAAGTAATGTTAGCCCTATCGTTTAAACGAATCCGACTCTCACATTATCAGGGGTGTAAAAATGGAAACTACCAAGCCATCTTTCCAGGACGTGCTGGAATTTGTCCGTCTGTTCCGTCGTAAAAACAAACTGCAGCGTGAAATCCAGGACGTTGAGAAAAAGATCCGTGACAACCAGAAACGTGTTCTGCTGCTGGACAACCTGAGCGATTACATCAAGCCGGGGATGAGTGTTGAAGCTATTCAGGGCATCATCGCCAGCATGAAAAGCGACTATGAAGATCGCGTTGATGACTACATCATCAAAAATGCAGAGATCTCTAAAGAACGTCGCGACATCTCCAAAAAGCTGAAAGCGATGGGTGAAATGAAAAACGGCGACGCGAAAGCGGAGTAACGTTTTGCCAGCAGTGAGGATCCGTCAGGCGATCCTCACTGTCGCTTCACGCCACCGCTGACCATTCGCAATAAATGCTGTTCCGGCCAGTGCTTAGTCAGTCTGTTCCTTGCCAGTAACCACTTAACGTAATCAACATCGTGTCGCTGTCTGTCGAGCATCAGTCCGACGACGCTGCCGCTGTGCGCCACGTTCACGCCGTATAAACCACACTCTTCAACCAGCGACAATAGCGCGTCGAAATCCGGCTTTGGCAACAGCATCTGGCTGGCAATAGCGCTCAGCGTCGCCGCTTCTCCCATACGATAAGGATTTTGCTCCGCACAGGCTTCCTGTACTTTTTCCCATGCCCGCTTCAGCGCCGGTGCGCCCGCATGTAAACCCGCCTGCCGGGGAATGCGATGATAATCCGCGGTGCGTAAAGTTTGCGGACTCTCCAGCACGAGAAGATCCAGCGCCGGTTGAGCATCGCAAGGGATTTGCGTCGATGCGTCGTTGTGGTCAAACAGCGTCAGTTGCTGAAAAACGGTGCTGTCCGTCGGTTCCAGCGAGACGCATAGTTGCGCGAGGGTGGACTCATCCAGCTGATGGCCCAGATGCTGCGCGGTGGCGACAGCGGTTGCGGCAATATCCGCCGTACTGCTGGCCATGCCTTTGGCAATCGGGATAGTTGAATGGATCGAAACACGGATATCCTGACTCAGGTGGGCAGGGTAGTCCCAGTGTTCAAGAAGTCGGTTGACCATCGCCCGCGAAAGAGGGCGCTCATCCGCCAGAGGGGAACCGGTGCTGACCTCGACGGTGCTGTACCAGTCAACCGGGCAGGAGACCAGTTTCTCGCTGCCCATTATCCAGCCCTGAATAAGTTCACCGCACGACGCGGGGCACTGCGCAACAGCCACGTTATCACCTTTCTGATCTGCAATCCTCGGCGCATAGTGTCATGGCGATTGCGCTATTACCATGATTTGCCGCAATTTGCGCGGCGCGAACTCAGGCCGACACGGCGATACTTTCTGATTCTGCGAGAGCAATCCGCATCACATCCTGGGCTATCATCAGCTCTTCGTTGGTGTTGATGACCGCCACTTTAACCATGGCGTTTTCCGCCTGAATAAAGGTCGCATTCCGCTGATTCTTCTCTTCGTCTACGATCAGACCCAGGAAGTGCAGATTCTGGCAGATTGCCGCTCTGGCGCGCGCTGAGTTTTCCCCGATACCTCCGGTAAACACCAGCGCATCCAGACCACCCATTTGCATGATATAGCTGCCAATCGTGGCGCGAATACGCTCTGCAAACAGTGACAGGGCAAGCGCGGCGCGGGGATTTCCGCCGTCAGCAGCCTGCTCAACGTCACGATAATCATGCGAGACGCCTGAAACGCCAAGCAGCCCGGATTCATTGTTCAACAGGTGGTTAAGTTGCTGTGGCGTTTGGCCTTCACGTTGCGCAACCCATGGCAAGATGGACGGGTCGATATCCCCGCTGCGGGTACCCATCATCACGCCGGACTGTGGGGTGAAGCCCATCGAAGTATTAACCGACTTACCGCCTTTAATCGCGCAAATACTGCTGCCATTGCCCAGATGGCAACACACGACCCGCAGCGCGCTAAGCGGGACGCCAAGTTTTTCGGCGAGCGTCGCGCTGACGTACTTATGGCTGGTTCCATGAAAACCGTAGCGACGGATACCAAACTCTGCGTAATACCGCCACGGAAGCGGATAGATATAGGCTGGCTCTTCCAGCGTTTGATGAAACGCGGTATCAAACACGGCAACCGAAGGCACGTCGGGCAGCAACTGGCGAAACACGTTGATGCCGAGCAGGTTAACCGGGTTGTGCAAGGGCGCCAGTTCGGCAAGGCGTTCAATTTCCGCCAGTGATTCATCGGTCACGCGCGCAGAATCTTTAAACGATTCCCCACCATGCGCTACACGATGGCCGACCCCCTCGATGTCCTGCAGGCTGGTAATAATGCCGTAGCTAATCAGCATTTCGAGAAGCAGGGTCACCGCCTCGCGATGATCGGCAACCGGGGTGGTTTGCTGCCATTTTTGATCCTGCGCTTTCAGGGTGATCAGGGCATCCGGCAGGCCGATACGTTCAATCAGCCCCTGACACAGCAAATCACCCTGCGGCATGTCCAGTAACTGAAATTTAAGGGACGAGCTGCCCGCGTTGATCGCCATTATTTTGTGAGACATGAAGATTCCTTTTGGTTCAGAAAGGCAAACAGTTCATCGAGTCCGGAATGGTTGACGGCGCTGGTCACGAACACACGTTCTGCGCCAGCTTGTTCCAGCCAACCTGTGACCTGCGCAATTTTCTGCGGGTCCGCTAAATCTGATTTGGTCACAACGCCGAACGCCGGTCTGTTCATTGGTGCCGTAAAACCGGGGGAAAAAGGTGACCACTGCGCATCGCTGTTGAGCACGAGCGCAATGACATCCGCCTCGCAGGCACTCGCCAGCAGCGCGCTGTAAAGACAGCGGTTTTCCAGATATTCGCCAGGCGTGTCGATGGTTTCGGCAGACCAGACAATCGCCTGCGTTTTCTGATACGCGAGAGCCTCGCCGCGCAGACACTGCGTCAGCGAGGTCTTACCGCACTGGCTGGGGCCAATTAACATCATGCGCTGCATTACGCTATGTCCGCGTGATGGAACAGGTTGTAAAGCGCATCATTTCGCCGAGCGTGCGCGTAACCTGTTTGAGGGCGTATTCCACCGCCGAGACGTCGCCGGTTAACACCACCGCACCGGTGAAACGGTCAAGAAAGCCAATCTCGACCGCACCGGATTTCGTCGCGATGTCGCAGGCAATAATGGATGCTTCACTTGGCGTGATGGTGAGAATGCCAATCGCCGAGACGCTGTCCTGCAACCCCAGCTTCTTGAACAGGTCTTTGCCGGGATTCGCAATCAGATGCGCCAGCGTGACCTGTTTGCCTGGTACGTACTCCTGGATCATGCGATCCGTGGTCGGTTGCCTTTCCATCATCCCTCCACCATCTGACGCCACATCGCTTCGTGCGGGCGAGGGATCACTGAACGATAAACCAGCAGGCCTTTTTCACCCGCGCTCTCACTGGCAACCGCGACCGCGTTGTTGACATCGGAGACATCACCCGCGACCACCATGTAGCATTTACCTCCGATACCGAACGCCATATGAACGCGCACGAGCGTAACGTTGGACGCCTTCACCGCCCGGTCAGCCGCGCTGATACAGGCTGCTACGCTCCAGGTTTCAACAATCCCCACCGCCTGACGTTTGTCCACGCTGTTCAGTCCGCTAATCGCGGGAAGCACGCTGGCATGAATATTGGGTAACACCAGACTGTCGACCAACATCTCGCCAGCGAGCGCATTTCCGGTCTCGATCGCCTGTTGTACTGCGCCGACGTCGCCGCCCAGCATGAGCAAAAACTTACCCGGACAAATGGTTTTGCTGACCAGCAGATCCACATTGGCGCTTTTCAGCATGGCATCGCCTGCTTCCATCCCTTTGGCAATGCTGGTGAGTTCTAAAATACCTATGGCCTGAGACATGGTTAACCTCTTACAACGATGATGGCCTGATCTGTTACCTCACAGACAATGCCGTCAATACTGGCGTGAACAGGCGCGCCGAGCGCACCTTGCGGAATTTCAGCGACGCACTGACCACGCGCGACACGCTCGCCTTTCTGAACGCAGGGTACCGCGCTGGCGCCGATGTGCTGGCGCAACTGCAGCGTCGTTCTCTCAACAACGGGCTCGCTGTCGACTAAGGGCGCTTCCCGATACCACGGTGTCAGCCCCAGTTTGGCGATGAGTCGTTTTACCGGCACCAGACGGTATTTCGCCATCTCATCCGCCGGGTTGAGCGGCCCCTCGTAGCGCTGATTCTGTGCACGTAGCTCGCGCTTCAGCATCCGGTTAATCCGCATAGGTGAAATACCTACCGGGCAGGCCACACTTTCACAGACGTTACATTCAGAACAGGTGAGGGCACTGAGC
>NZ_JBFWLF010000072.1:0-16473 GCF_050252275.1 Citrobacter sp.
CCAGCGCGTATTGGCCCACCACCCGCGGCAGCGCCGGAAGAAGGATTGGCAGCCAGACCCAACGATGTCCGCGCTGTGGTCCCCATTCCAGCCATAGCAGCAAAATGACCACTCCCAGCGCGCTGGCGACCACTCCAATCGTTACGCTGTGGGTTAACGCGTCGAGATTGAGCGTAGATTGCTGCGCCAGAAAGGCCAGTAATACCGTGCAGAGCACTCCCGTCGCGGGCAGCGACAATGACAGCGTTTTCCCCGTTAGGGGCGAAACGCGGTGTTGACGTACGCCACTGACGTCAGGAAGCGTGCGTCGCCAGCTACGCCAGAGCTGATAACCCGCGAGGGCAAAAAGGGTGAGCAGCGCCAGCAAGAGCAGGCTTGCCAGTGCGCCTTTGATCTGCTGTTCGCTGTCTCCCTGACTAAGCCATTGCCAGGAGAGGACCGCCAGCGTCGGCGGATTGCCGGGGCCGAGGATAATGGCAACATCCACCGCCGAAATCGTCCACGCCACCACGGCCAGCATTACGGCTCCTAGTGCGGGGGCGATAGTGGGTAAGATCAACCAGCAGAGCGTCTGCCGGCGGTTGTAGCCCAGCGAATCCAGGACGATGACCTGCTGAGCGAGGCGTTTCTCACTCAGTAAAATGGATAAAATCCACAGCACGAAAGCGCTCTCTTTCACGGCCAGCGTCACGCCCAGCCCGATGCCGTAGCGATCAATCGCAGGCGAGAGAAACGGCAGGGCGTGCCAGAGCAGTCCGCCTTCAGCGAAAAGCAGTAGCGCGGCGCTGGCAAACGCGACATGGGGAATCGCCAGCAACCACGGCAGGCGGGTACTCAACCGTCGCCAGCGTATGCCGGGCCAGAGTGCCACCACGATTGTTAACGCAATAAACAGCGCGCCAGCGGCGGCGATGAATACCGACACTACGGTCGCCAGCAACGCCTGCGGTAACTGCGGATCGGTAAAAAGAGCCTGCCAGTTCGTCAGTGACAGCGCGGGCGCGATCAGCAATATCCCGGCAGGCAGTATTGGCGCATAAATTGCCGCCATGCCAAGCCAGGCGAGAAGCATTAGCGCGATCCGTAGCGGCGCAGCCATTCTTGCTCCAGTGCGTTAACCCAGGCCGCATGAGGTTCAGGCAGCACGGCGGGCAGCCCGTCCGGAATGCGCGCTTCCAGCGCGGCCTGTTGTGCGGCGGGCAGTTTTTTCGCATCCAGCACCGACGGATCGCCCCAGACTGTTGGATCGGCCTTACGCAGCTGTGCGTCAGGAGAGAGCAGGAAGTTGGCGACCAGTTTCGCTCCGGCGCTGGCGCGGGCGTTAACCGGAATGGCGACAAAGTGCACGTTGCCAATCATCCCTGCGGTAAAACCAAAGCTGTAGCTGTGTTTTGGCAATTCACCGCGGGTGATCTTTTGCTGAGCGTGCGCCGGGTTAAAGGTCAACGACAGGCGCAATGTCCCGCTCTTAAGTAACGCGTCCATCCGCGCCGGAGATGGCGGGAAATCTTTCCCTTCTCGCCACAGACTCGGATGCAGTGCGTCGAGATAGCGCCACAGCGGCGCGGTTACATCGGCAAAGGTGGCGGCGTCCGGCGCGACGGTGAGCGCGTGCGGATTATCAGTCAGCGAGATTAATAACTGTTCCAGAAACGCCGTGCCGGTAAAGTCCGGCGGTCGCGGGTAACTGACGGTGCCTGGATGTGCCCGGGCAAATGCCAACAGCGCCTGCGGACTTTGAGGCGGCTGCGGCGTCACGTCGCGATCTGCAATAAACGTCAACTGCGCGCCCCCCCACGGAGACTCAGCCCCGTCAGTGGGAATTGAAAAATCTTCACGTACCGGTTTTTGCGTATCAACATAGCGCCAGTTGGGCAGCGTTTCCGCCCACTGGGTTTGCAGCAATCCAGCCTCTTTCAACGTGCGAAAATTTTCGCCGTTAACCCACAACAGGTCGACAGAACCATCGGTCTTTCGCCCGGCGGCGGCTTCCGTCTGGATGCGCTTCACGGCATCAGCGGCATCGGCGAGACGCACGATTTTAAGATTGACCGCATAGTGGGTTTTCATCTCGCCACTGACCCAGTCAAGATACTGGTTAACGGCGCTGTCACCGCCCCAGGCGTTGAACCAGACGGTCTGGCCTCTGGCCTCATTCTGGATCTGCTGCCAGCGTTGTTCGGCGTGTCCCGGAGCGGTCAGCAACAGACTCGCGAGTAGTAATCCCCAGCGCATAATTACTCCTGAAAAAAACGTGTGACCAGCCAACGGGAGGCCAGTGGTAATAGCCCTAACAGAGCAAAAGCGGTCAGCATAGCGGGAGAAATAATGTCACGTATTGATGTTAACTGGCTTAACTGGCGTCCGGCATTCAGATAAACCACGGTGGCAGGCAGCATCCCCAACTGGCTGACCCACCAGTAGCGGCGCACGCCAACGGTGGTGAGACCTGCAAGCAGGTTGACGACAACAAATGGAAACAAGGGTATCAGGCGTAGCGCAAAAAGATAAAAGACGCCGTCCCGCGCCATCCCGTGATTCACCGTGGCCATATGCCGGGAAAACCGCCGCGCTACCCAGTCACGCAGCAGGTAACGACTGGTAAGCATGGCGAGCGTGGCGCCCAGCGTTGAGGCAAAAGAGACCAGCAGCGTGCCTTGCCAGAGGCCAAACAGCGCGCCGCCAAGCAGCGTCAGCAGCGCCGCGCCAGGAATCGACAGCGCCGCGACGACGGTATAGAGCAGAAAATAGAGGCTTGCACTGAGAAAAGGGGACTGGCGTTGCCAGTCCGCCAGCAGTGAATGTTCGCGCTTAAGCGTCTCCAGCGTGAGCAGGCCGGGGGGCAATGCCCAGAGCACCCCGGCAAGACAGAGGATCAGTGCGCCCGCAAGCCCTATTTTTCTGGCGTTCACGGTTGAGCATCAGACCTTAAATTTCGCCCATACCGGCGCATGATCAGACGGTTTTTCCATGCTGCGAATTTCATAGTCGATACCGGTTTCCAGACAACGGTCCGCCAGCGGCTGGCTTGCCAGCAGCAAATCGATACGCAGACCGCGGTTATCATCAAACCCTTTCGAACGGTAATCAAACCACGAGAATTTGTCGGTGGTTTCCGGGTGTGCGCGGCGGAAGGTGTCAACCAGGCCCCAGCCCAGCAGGCGGTCCATCCATTCACGCTCTTCCGGCAGGAACGAACATTTGCCGGTGCGCAGCCAGCGCTTGCGGTTCTCTTCGCCAATGCCGATATCCCGATCGGACGGACTGATATTCATATCCCCCATGATCAGTACCGGATTGTCGCGCTTCAGTTGGTTGTCGAGATAGTTTTGTAAGTTCTGATAAAACTGCGCTTTGGCCGGGAATTTAATCGGATGGTCGCGGCTTTCGCCCTGCGGGAAGTAGCCGTTGATTACCGTCAGGTTGCCCAGCGGAGAGGGGATTTCAGCCATGATGATGCGGCGCTGCGCTTCTTCGCCATCATCGGGAAAACCCCGGCGCACGGCGATGGGGGTCTCTTTGGTCAGCAGCGCCACGCCATAGTGACCTTTTTGCCCGTGGTAGAAAACGTTGTAGCCGAGTTTTGCGACATCTTCGAGCGGGAACATGTCGTCGTGAACTTTTGTCTCCTGCAGGCCAATGACATCGGGTTGGTGTTTTTCGACGATGGCTGTCAGTTGATGTGGTCTGGCGCGCAGGCCGTTGATATTAAAAGAGACAAATTTCATAGTCGCTGCCATTTTACGGGATGAATAGTGCATGGATGGTAGCAGAATTTCCGCAAACTGACTGCCCATAATGGTGAGATTCCGGCAATGGGTGTGAATGGTATTAACAATGGGGCAATGCTTGCCCTGTTTTAGGGCGGATTGCGTCAAAATGGCGCAGTAATTTCCTGTAAATTTCGTAGATGATCACATTTCCAGAATTATATCTGGACTGTGCATAATATTGCGGTTTTTCCTCTATTTATTCTTCTTTCGCGCAAACATATTCACTTTATATGCACATATAGTGAATATCGCTGGGCTATAACTCATTGATTTTCCGTTCCACACACCCGTTTATGCATTTTTTCCACTGGCTGGCACGAAGAGTGCAATCTACATTTACAGCGCAAACACTACTTTTCATTAACATATAAATAACTATTTATTTACCGATGAGGTCGCTATGTCTCAGTCAATTACGCGTGAAAATTTTGATGAATGGATGATGCCCGTTTATGCACCGGCGCCTTTTATTCCGGTCCGTGGCGAAGGTTCACGCTTGTGGGATCAGCAGGGTAAAGAGTATATCGACTTCGCGGGAGGCATTGCGGTCAATGCCCTGGGACACGCGCATCCGGAACTGCGTGACGCGCTGAATGTGCAGGCGAGCAAATTCTGGCACACCGGCAACGGCTACACCAACGAGCCAGCGTTACGACTGGCGAAAAAGCTCATCGACGCCACCTTTGCCGATCGCATCTTCTTTTGCAACTCCGGGGCGGAGGCCAACGAGGCGGCGCTGAAACTGGCGCGCAAATATGCGCACGACCACTACGGCAGCAATAAGAGCGGCATTGTCGCGTTCAAGAACGCCTTTCACGGTCGTACGCTGTTCACGGTCAGCGCCGGAGGACAACCAGCCTATTCGCAGGATTTCGCGCCGCTGCCGCCGGATATCCGCCACGCCGTCTACAACGACATTAACTCTGCCAGCACGCTGATTGACGATACCACCTGTGCGGTCATCGTCGAACCGGTGCAGGGGGAAGGCGGTGTTGTACCTGCAACCCCGGCCTTCTTGCAAGGGCTGCGTGAGCTGTGCGATCGACATAATGCGTTGCTGATTTTTGATGAAGTACAGACCGGCGTAGGGCGCACCGGCGAACTGTACGCTTACATGCACTATGGCGTGACGCCGGATCTGCTGACTACCGCAAAAGCGCTGGGCGGTGGGTTCCCGATTGGCGCGCTGCTGGCCAGTGAAAAATGTGCCAGCGTGATGACCGTCGGGACACACGGCACCACCTATGGCGGAAACCCTCTGGCAACCGCTGTCGCCGGAAAAGTCCTCGATATCGTTAATACGCCTGCGATGCTGAACGGAGTGAAACAGCGCCATGACTGGTTTGTGGAGCGTCTGAACGCCATTAACCTGCACACCGGACTGTTCAGTGAAATTCGCGGTCTGGGACTGCTGATTGGCTGCGTGCTGAAGGATACGTTCGCCGGAAAAGCCAAACAGATTTCCCAGGAAGCGGCGAAAGCAGGCGTAATGGTACTGATTGCCGGGGGCAACGTGGTGCGTTTTGCACCGGCGTTGAACGTCACGCAGGAAGAGGTCGCCAGCGGTCTCGACCGTTTTGCGCTGGCCTGCGAACAGATTAAAGCCGGAGGTTCATCATGATGGTGATCCGTCCCATTGAGCATGCTGATATTAGCGCGCTGATGCAACTGGCCAGTAAAACCGGCGGTGGGCTGACCTCATTACCCGCGAATGAAGCCACGCTGGCGGCGCGTATTGATCGCTCCCTGAAAACCTGGCGGGGCGAATTGCCGAAAAGTGAACAAGGCTATGTCTTTGTGCTGGAGGATCTGGAAACCGGCACCGTGGCGGGGATTTGCGCGATTGAAGTCGCCGTGGGGCTTAACGACCCCTGGTATAACTATCGTGTAGGGACGCTGGTGCATGCTTCAAAAGAGCTGAACGTTTATAACGCGCTGCCGACGCTGTTTCTCAGTAACGATCACACCGGCAGCAGTGAGCTGTGCACGCTGTTCCTCGATCCCGACTGGCGTAAAGAGGGCAACGGCTATTTGCTGTCGAAATCGCGCTTCATGTTTATGGCCGCGTTTCGCGATAAGTTCAATGAAAAAGTGGTCGCGGAAATGCGCGGGGTGATTGACGAGCACGGCTATTCCCCGTTCTGGCAAAGCCTGGGGAAACGCTTTTTCTCGATGGAATTTACGCGAGCTGATTTTCTCTGCGGTACCGGGCAGAAGGCGTTTATCGCCGAACTGATGCCCAAGCATCCGATTTATACCCACTTCCTCTCTGACGAGGCGCAGGCAGTCATTGGCGAAGTGCACCCGCAAACCGCTCCGGCGCGCGCGGTGCTGGAGAAAGAAGGGTTTCGCTATCGTAACTACATCGACATTTTCGACGGCGGCCCGACGCTGGAGTGTGATATCGACCGGGTGCGGGCGATCCGCAAAAGTCGGCTGATAGAAGTTGTCGAAGGGCAACCCGCAACCGGTGATTTCCCGGCCTGCCTGGTGGCGAATGAAAACTACCACCACTTCCGCGTCATGTTGGTGCGCGCCGATCCTCATACAGAAAGGCTGGTACTGACCGCCGCGCAGCTGGATGCCCTGAAATGTCACGCAGGCGATCGGGTTCGTTTTGTCCGTCTCTGCGCAGAGGAGAAAACGGTATGACTTTATGGATTAACGGTGACTGGGTGACCGGTCAGGGTGAACGTCGGGTGAAGAAGGATCCTGTGCAGGGCAACGTGCTCTGGGAAGGTCACGATGCCGATGCCGCGCAGGTGATGCAGGCGGCTCGTGCTGCCCGCACCGCGTTTCCGGCCTGGGCCAGACGCCCCTTCAGCGAGCGGCAGGCGATTGTGGAAAAATTCGCCGTGCTGCTGGAGAGCAATAAAGCGGATCTGACCGCCATTATCGCCCGTGAAACCGGCAAGCCACGCTGGGAAGCGGCGACGGAAGTGACGGCGATGATTAACAAAATCGCGATTTCCATCAAGGCCTATCACGCCCGCACCGGCGAGCATCAGAGTGAGTTGCCCGACGGCGCGGCGACGCTTCGTCACCGCCCGCATGGCGTGCTGGCGGTATTTGGCCCCTATAACTTTCCGGGGCATCTGCCGAACGGACACATTGTGCCGGCACTGCTGGCGGGTAACACCATCCTCTTTAAGCCCAGCGAACTGACGCCGTGGACCGGAGAAGCGGTGATGCGGCTCTGGGAACAGGCCGGTCTACCGCATGGCGTGCTGAATCTGTTGCAGGGCGGTCGGGAAACGGGACAGGCGCTGAGCGCGCTGGATGCTCTCGACGGACTGCTGTTTACCGGCAGTGCGAATACGGGCTATCAACTGCATCGCCAGCTTGCCGGACAACCGGAAAAAATCCTTGCTCTCGAAATGGGCGGCAACAACCCGCTGATTATTGAGGATCCAGAGGATATCGATGCGGCGGTGCACCTGACTATCCAGTCCGCATTTGTGACGGCGGGACAGCGTTGTACCTGCGCACGTCGCCTGCTGGTAAAAAAAGGCGCGCAGGGTGACGCGTTTCTCGCCCGGCTGGTGGCCGTTAGCCAGCGTATCCAGCCAGGTCGCTGGGACGATGAGCCACAGCCGTTTATCGGCGGTCTGATCTCCGAACAGGCGGCGCGTCATGTGTTTGATGCCTGGCAACAGCTTGAATCTCTCGGCGGACAGACGCTGCTGGCGCCGCGTTTGTTACAGGCCGGTACCTCACTGCTGTCACCTGGCATTATTGAGCTGACGGGCGTGGCAAATCTGCCTGATGAAGAGGTTTTCGGTCCGCTGCTTGGCGTCTGGCGCTATGAGCGCTTTGACGAGGCGATCGCGATGGCCAATAACACCCGCTTTGGTTTGTCCTGTGGACTGGTTTCGCCCGATCGTGCGCAGTTCGACCAGTTACTGTTGGAAGCGCGCGCGGGGATCGTCAACTGGAACAAGCCGCTCACCGGCGCTGCCAGCACCGCGCCGTTTGGTGGCGTAGGCGCTTCCGGAAACCATCGCGCCAGCGCGTGGTATGCCGCCGATTATTGCGCCTGGCCGATGGCCAGTCTGGAATCCCCGGCGCTAACGTTGCCAGCCACGCTGAGCCCCGGCCTCGATTTTTCGCGTGAGGAGCCCGTATGAAAGCACGTGAGGTCAATTTCGATGGGCTGGTAGGGCTGACGCATCATTATGCCGGGCTGTCGTTCGGCAACAAGGCGTCCACCCGGCATCGTCATCAGGTTTCAAATCCCCGTCTGGCGGCGAAACAGGGACTGCTTAAAATGAAGGCGCTGGCGGATGCGGGATATCCGCAGGCGGTGATCCCGCCGCACGAGCGACCTTTTATTCCTGCATTACGCCAGTTGGGATTTAGCGGTAGCGATGAGCAGGTGATTGAGAAAGTGGCGCGTCAGGCGCCGCACTGGCTCTCCAGCGTCAGCTCCGCATCGCCGATGTGGGTAGCCAACGCGGCGACGGTGGCGCCGTCGGCGGATACGCTGGATGGCAAAGTGCACCTGACGGTCGCGAACCTCAATAATAAATTCCACCGTTCACTCGAGGCGCCCACCACGGAGGCGTTGCTGCGGGCGATCTTCCGCGATGAACGTTATTTCGCCGTGCATTCCGCGCTGCCGCAGGTGGCGATGCTCGGCGATGAAGGGGCGGCTAACCATAATCGCCTCGGCGGGGAGTATGGCGAGCCGGGAACGCAGCTGTTTGTCTACGGGCGCGAAGAGGGCAGCAATACGCGACCTTCACGCTATCCGGCGCGTCAAACCCGTGAAGCCAGCGAGGCGGTAGCTCGCCTGAATCAGGTGAATCCACAGCAGTGTATTTTTGCTCAGCAGCATCCGGAGGTCATCGACCTTGGTGTGTTTCATAACGATGTAATTGCGGTCGCGAACCGGGAGGTGCTGTTCTGTCATGAACAGTCCTTTGCGAGACAAGATGAGGTCATGAATCAACTGCGCGCCCGGGTGCCCGGCTTTACCCCTGTTGTGGTGCCAGCAGCTGACGTGTCGGTGCCGGATGCGGTCGCGACGTATCTGTTTAACAGTCAATTGTTGAGCCGCGATGACGGTTCGATGATGCTGGTCCTGCCACAGGAGTGCCGCGAACACGCGGGCGTATGGCGCTATCTGACGAACCTGCTGGAAGCCGATAACCCGATCCGCGACATGCGGGTGTTTGACCTGCGCGAGAGCATGTCAAACGGCGGTGGGCCAGCCTGCCTGCGGCTGCGAGTGGTGTTGACCGCAGAAGAATACCAGGCGGTCAATCCGGCGGTAATAATGAATGACGTTCTGTTTACGACGCTCAACGACTGGGTGGATCGCTACTATCGCGACCGCCTGACCGCCGCGGATCTCACCGACCCGCAACTGCTGCGTGAAGGGCGCGAAGCGCTGGATTCACTGACTCAACTGTTGCAGCTTGGTTCTGTCTATCCGTTCCAGCAATCGGGAGGCGGGCATGGATGATTTCCTCGCCGCCACGCTGGCGGGAACGATGCCGGAGGTTCGGGAAGGCGAAGGCGCGGGATTTCGCTGGCATTGGGTTGACGCCGGTATTCTCGAACTCATCCCCGTCACGGTGACAGACCGCGCGCTGGTGATCTCCGCCGGTATTCATGGCAACGAAACCGCGCCGGTGGAGATGCTCAATACGTTGCTGTTGGCGTTGTCTAAGGGGGAGATAACGCTACGCTGGCGGCTGTTGGTGATCCTCGGCAACCCACAGGCGCTGGCTGCCGGGAAGCGCTACTGCCACAGCGATATGAACCGGATGTTTGGCGGGCGCTGGCAACAGTTTGCCGAAAGCGGTGAGACGCAGCGCGCACGTCAACTGGAACAGTGTCTGGAAAATTTTTATGCGACGGGCACGGAGTCGGTGCGCTGGCATCTCGATTTACATACCGCCATCCGTGGTTCTTACCATTTGCGCTTCGGCGTGTTGCCACAGCGTCCCATCCCCTGGGATGAGACGTTTCTTGGCTGGCTGGGTGCCGCAGGACTGGAAGCGCTGGTGTTTCATCAAACGCCGGGAGGCACGTTTACCCACTTTAGTGCTCAACACTTCGGTGCGCTCGCCTGTACCCTGGAGCTTGGCAAAGCCTTGCCATTCGGTCACAACGATCTCCGCCAGTTTGCGCCGACGTCTGCCGCGCTGACCGGTTTACTGTCGGGGCAAATTGATCAGGCAGACGGCACTCCGCCAGTCCGCTATCGGGTGGCGTCACAGATCACCCGACGCAGCGACGCATTTGTACTGCACATGGACAGCCAGACGCTCAACTTCACTCCCTTTACAGCCGGAACGCTGCTGGCGGAAGAGGGTGACGAGCGTTTTGTCGTCACTCATGACGTGGAATACGTTCTTTTTCCCAACCCTGGCGTGGCGCCGGGATTACGTGCGGGCCTGATGCTGGAGAAATTGCGCTAACCTGTTTCCCGCAGGCGAGGGCCTGTGGGTTTTAATTTATCGTGCGCCAGGAAATTAATCCGGACTATTCCTGGAGAGCTGCTTTATTTATCATCAGCGCTCAGGTATAGTTCTTCATATTCCCTGCAAAATCATGCTGTTGTCATTTTTTCTTTCAACTCTTCGCAATAATTTCTTTTTTTCTCCACAATTGGCGAAAAAATGTTTTTTACACTTTCATTGTTTTACTGATGCTCTGACTAATTGACGATTAAGCCGTTAAAGTTAATCTCGTCAACACGGCACTGTACTTCTTCATAAGTGACAAGAAAGCCGTAAAATAACTGAAAGGAAGGATAAAGATTATGCGTAAATTAACTGCACTGTTTGTGGCTTCAACTCTGGCACTGGGCGCTGCGAACCTGGCTCACGCAGCGGATACCACCACCGCGGCACCGGCAGACGCCAAACCGATGATGCAGCATAAAGGTAAATTCGGCCCACATCATGACATGATGTTTAAAGATCTGAATCTGACCGATGCTCAGAAACAACAGATTCGCGACATCATGAAGGATAAGCGTGACCAGATGAAGCGTCCGCCGGTTGAAGAACGCCGCGCAATCCACGACATCATTGCCAGCGATACCTTCGATAAAGCGAAAGCAGAAGCGCAGATTACGAAGATGGAAGAACAGCGCAAAGCGAACATGCTGGCACACATGGAAACGCAGAATAAGATCTACAACATTCTGACCCCGGAACAGAAAAAACAGTTTAATGCCAATTTTGAGAAGCGTCTGACAGAACGTCCGGCGCGTGACGGTAAAATGCCTGTACCTGCTGAGTAATCGCTGAGCAGACTTATTCGAAGACCGCCGGTCTTGTCCATCCTCTCCACTGAGGCGATGGACAGGATCGGCGGTTTTTTCTTTTTCATACCCTATGGAAAATCATCATGGCTGCCGATAACGACGTTGTGCTTTATTATGCCGCATGATGTTTATCAGGAGCGATGATGGAATACTTTGATATCCGCAAGATGCCGGTCAGTCTCTGGCGCAACGGTGCTGGTGAAACGCGTGAAATTTGCTGTTTTCCTCCGGCGACCCGCGATTTTCACTGGCGTGCCAGCATTGCTTCTATCGCCGGTAATGGCGAGTTTTCGCTCTTTCCTGGTATCGAGCGGGTGATTACCCTGCTGGAAGGCAGCGAAGTGACGCTGGAAAGTCAGGGCGCCTTCAGCCATACCCTTAAGCAGCACCAGCCGTTTACCTTTGCCGGCGAGCGTGTGGTGAAGGCCAGACTGACGGAAGGGCAGATGTCGATGGATTTTAATATCATGACCCGGCGTGACTCCTGCCAGGCGAAAGTGCGGGTGGCCGATCGAACCTTTACCACGTTTGGCTCACGCGGCGGCGTGGTGTTTGTTATTAGCGGAGCCTGGCAACTGGGCGATAAGCTCCTGACTGCCGATCAGGGCGCCTGCTGGCACGACGGAAAACATACGCTACGGTTGTTGAAAGCAGAAGGGAAACTGTTATTCAGCGAGATCACCTGGTTGCAGGGGTATTCCCCGGATTCAGTTCAATAATTTCACAGGTTCCGGCAACGAGCGGCTTACAGAGAATCTTGTAACCGTCATGATCAAAACCGGCTGGCGTCTGGGCCAGCGTCGCCGCATCCTCCAGCGTATCGACCGCCCCCAGCCATAGCCAGTTATTAATGACGTGATACTGCGTCATTTGCGCACGACTCTCTCTGAGCGCAATGGCGTTTTTCCACGGCCAGCAGATAACGCGCAGTTTTTCCAGCGATGCCTGTAAACGGGCGTCGTGCTCCTGTGGCGATTCTTTATTACAGCAGACGCCAGCGCAGCGTTTTAGCGCGGCGCGAAAACAGGCTCGGCCACGGCTCAGGGGTTCAAGACCCAGCCGCCCGTAACACAATTTTTGTTCGTCAGCGAGTGACTGTAAGGCGGCAAGCGCGGCGCGGCGGTTGGCAAAAAGACCGAACAGATCCGGAGCGTGGGAGAAATCAACGTCACGCGAATAGACGACATCCACTTTTCCATCCCGGAGCGTTAATGCGCAAAGTTGGCGGTTGCGGCGCAGGCGTTTATTAAACAGCGGCTGTTGCTCTTTAATCAGCCGTGCCTCGAGTAATAGCGCGCCGATTTCACCGGCGGTACCGATCCAGGAGATACGCCTGGACTGGCGCAACATGGCGGCTTCTTCCGGTGTGCGTAAATGCGACAGTACCCGACTGCGGATATTGACACTTTTACCAATGTAAAGTGGCAGGGTGTCGCTTTCACTGTGAAACAGGTAAACACCAGGCACGCTCGGGAGCGACTCCAGGAAAGGGCGCAGATGTTCAGGATATTCGTAAACTGCTGCTGCTTCAAACTCAAGACGAGGAACTGATTGACGCCGTGCCACGGTAAACTCCGGATGCTGGTTATGCATCCAGTATAACAGTGGTATTACGATTAAAAAAGAGAGGGCGTGGGCGACTGCGGCGCGAAAGCCGGATGGCGTTGCCATCCGGTCGGTTCATGCTTACTGTTTCCAGAAGTCATCAAACACGGTAATCGGCGGACGGCGTTTATGCTCTGTCTTCAGATACCAGCCTTCAATGATTTTCGCGATAGCGGCATCCACCGCTTTTCCTTCCAGATAGTCATCAATATTCTCATAGGTCACGCCCAGCGCGGCTTCATCCGGCAGAGAAGGGCGATCGTCTTCGAGATCGGCGGTGGGTGTTTTCTTATAAAGGTGCTCCGGGCAACCTAATGCCGCCAGTAGTTGTTTCCCCTGGCGCTTGTTGAGGCGAAACAGCGGGTTAATATCCGTACCGCCGTCTCCGTATTTGGTGAAGAAACCGGTAATGGCTTCCGCCGCATGATCGGTACCCACCACCACGCCGCTGGTCATACCCGCGATACTGTACTGTGCTTTCATGCGCTCACGGGCTTTTTCATTGCCACGAACGAAATCGCTTAGCTCAATACCGGCTTCACGCAAAGCCTGTTCGCTCGCCAGTACCGCACCTTTGATATTGACGGTCAGCACGCGGTCCGGCTGGATAAAGTCGATGGCGTCCTGACAATCCTGCTCATCAGCCTGAACGCCATAAGGCAGGCGAACGGCGATAAACTGCAGTGCGTCGTTACCGGTCTCAGCACGCAACTCGCTAATGGCGGTCTGGCAAAGTTTGCCTGCCAGCGTCGAGTCTTGTCCTCCGCTGATACCCAGCACCAGACTTTTCAGGAAGGGATAACGTTGCAGATATGCCTTCAGGAAATCCACGCTGCGGCGAATTTCCTCTTCTGGATTAATGTGCGGTTTTGCACCAAGCGCTTTGATGATCTCGTGTTGCAGAGTCATTTACCCCCCTCCCCAATGTATAAAGAATAAAATCAGACTGTGTTAAAGCTAACCCTTTGCTGTGAAAACGACAAGTGAACGCAGGCTGAGTGGCGCTTAAAACGACATCCTGCCGTCTGAACGGAATCTGGCAAAATATTCGCGTGCTAAGCGTTAGCTTGAAAAATGTCAAAATGTATTCCAGGCTTATATAACACGCTGATAAACAAGAGGACGGAAAATGAACAGGACTATTGCAGGAATTTTCAGTGCAGCAGCTGTATTAACGATGCTGGCAGGGTGTACGGCGTACGACCGTACCAAAGACCAATTTGTCCAGCCTGTGGTCAAAGATGTGAAAAAAGGCATGAGCCGCGCGCAGGTTGCACAGATTGCCGGAAAACCGTCGTCTGAGGTGAGCATGATCCATGCTCGCGGTACCTGCCAGACCTACATCCTGGGTCAACGTGATGGTAAAGCAGAAACCTATTTCGTGGCGCTGGATGATACCGGTCATGTGATCAACTCAGGCTACCAGAGCTGCGCTGAATACGATACCGACCCGCAGGCAGCGAAGTCACAATAACTGTCTACTGTCTGTACAAGTCAACGAACCGGCCCCTGGCCGGTTTTTTTGTAACGAAGATGATCTTATTTATTGATGCGAATTATTTACCCGAAGTGTGAAGGGGGTCATAACGCCAGGTCAATGAGAGACAATTTAGTTGGTCAAGGAAATACCATCAGCAGGTGCGATGCCGTATACTCATTTCAGACACAGAAATAAGTTTTCGGTTACGCAGGTTATCCAGAGCATAGAAGCAGGTAGAGACTTGCGGCGTGGCTGGTTGACAGATAATCGCACATGAGGAAGGTCTGAATGGAAAAGAAACACATTTATCTGTTTTGCTCTGCGGGTATGTCTACCTCTTTGTTAGTGTCAAAGATGCGCGCGCAGGCAGAAAAGTATGAAGTTCCGGTTATTATTGAAGCATTCCCGGAAACCCTTGCCGGAGAAAAAGGACCCAATGCTGACGTTGTATTATTAGGTCCACAAATTGGTTATATGTTGCCCGAAATTCAGCGTTTGTTACCGAACAAACCTGTAGAAGTGATTGACTCGCTGCTGTATGGCAAAGTCGATGGTTTAGGCGTGCTTAAGGCTGCAGTTGCAGCAATTAAAAAAGCCGCTGCAAATTAATATTTTAAATTTTCCCGTCAAAGAGTTATTTCATTTACATATACCGCAATAATTAATTGCGGTTTTTAAGGGTATTTTTCTATGAGTAACGTCATTGCTTCACTTGAAAAGGTACTCCTTCCTTTTGCTGTCAAAATAGGAAAGCAGCCACACGTTAATGCAATCAAAAACGGTTTTATTCGTTTAATGCCATTAACCCTCGCGGGGGCTATGTTTGTATTAATCAATAACGTTTTCCTGAGCTTTGGGGAGGGGTCGTTTTTTTATTCCCTCGGTATTCGGCTGGATGCGTCAACCATTGAAAATCTCAATAGTCTGAAGGGCATCGGCGGAAACGTCTATAACGGTACGTTGGGTATTATGTCACTGATGGCGCCATTCTTTATCGGTATGGCGCTGGCGGAAGAGCGCAAAGTCGACGCCCTGGCGGCCGGCCTGTTATCGGTCGCGGCCTTTATGACCGTCACGCCTTATAGCGTGGGTGAAGCCTATGCGGTTGGGGCGAACTGGCTGGGCGGCGCGAATATCATTTCCGGTATTATTATCGGTCTGGTGGTCGCCGAAATGTTTACCTTTATTGTCCATCGCAACTGGGTCATTAAATTACCTGATAGCGTACCGGCATCTGTCTCTCGTTCATTCTCAGCATTGATTCCAGGCTTTATTATCCTCTCCATTATGGGGATCATCGCCTGGGCGCTGACGACCTGGGGAACAAACTTCCACCAGATCATTATGGACACCATCTCGACACCGCTGGCTTCGCTGGGCAGTGTGGTAGGCTGGGCGTATGTACTCTTTGTTCCGCTGCTGTGGTTCTTCGGTATCCATGGCTCCCTGGCGCTGACGGCGCTCGACAGCGGTATCATGACCCCATGGGCGCTGGAAAACATCGCTATCTATCAGCAGTACGGTTCAGTGGATGCCGCGCTGGCTGCCGGTAAGACGTTCCACGTCTGGGCGAAGCCGATGCTCGACTCCTTTATCTTCCTCGGCGGTAGTGGTGCAACGCTGGGTTTGATCCTGGCTATCTTTATCGCCTCTCGCCGCGCGGATTACCGTCAGGTGGCGAAACTGGCTCTGCCATCAGGTATCTTCCAGATTAACGAACCGATTCTGTTTGGTCTGCCGATCATCATGAACCCGGTGATGTTCATCCCGTTCATTCTGGTTCAGCCGATACTGGCCGCGATCACGCTGATAGCGTATTACCTGGGGATCATCCCACCAATTACGAACATTGCACCGTGGACCATGCCAACCGGGCTGGGGGCGTTCTTTAACACCAACGGGAGCGTTGCGGCTCTGCTGGTCGCCTTGTTCAACTTAGGCATTGCGACGCTGATTTACCTGCCGTTCGTGGTGGTTGCGAACAAAGCGCAAAATGCAATCGACAAAGAAGAGAGCGAAGAAGATATCGCTAACGCACTGAAATTCTAAGTTTAACCCGGCATGTGGCAACGCATGCCGGGCCGTCAAAGAGGAATGATTTATGATGGATCTCGAGAATATTACTGATACCCAAACCGAAGCCGAAGAGCTCGAAGAAGTGGTGATGGGGCTTATCATCAACTCCGGACAGGCGCGCAGCCTGGCCTACGCGGCCTTAAAGCAGGCGAAGCAGGGCGACTTCAACGCCGCGAAAACAATGATGGAGCAGTCGCGCATGGCGCTGAACGAAGCCCA
Organism: Citrobacter sp.; assembly: GCF_050252275.1. Classification (NCBI taxonomy): domain Bacteria; kingdom Pseudomonadati; phylum Pseudomonadota; class Gammaproteobacteria; order Enterobacterales; family Enterobacteriaceae; genus Citrobacter; species Citrobacter sp. Next base: position 16,436 of record NZ_JBFWLF010000072.1, read on the forward strand.
TCTGGTGCAGACGAAACTGATTGAAGGCGATCAGGGCG
>NZ_JBFWLF010000073.1:0-16344 GCF_050252275.1 Citrobacter sp.
ACACGACCTGCTCGAGCAGCCCCATCAGGAACGCTTTGTTCGGCAGGTCAGAGACCGGAAAACGCATCGCGTTATCCGTCTGCTCTTCGCTGTGGCGCTGGACCAGTTGTTGATTGAGGTTGTAGCTGCGCACCAGCAGACCAATCTCATCGTCATGATGCAGACGCGGCAACGCCAGCTGATGTCCAATCAAATCCTGTTGCGGAATGTTATTCAGCTCGCGGGCAATTTTGCGCAGCGGGTGCAAAATAAGGCGATTCACGCACCAGCTAATGGCGACTGTTAGCATCAGGGATAAAAGTAAGTAAATGGTCACTAACGTAGACAGCGTGCTCATCACAAACTTATACATGCGGAATGAGTCGGCCTGGAGCACCAGATATGCCAGCGGTTGCGGATTTGCAGGACGTTCAAGTGAATAGACAGGCAGCGAGATCTGCACCGGCAGTTCGAAGAGTCGGGTTATCATGACCGGAACGGGCCGTTCAGGGATAAAGCTCATGCGCAGCGCCTGAAACTGATTCGGTAGCACCACATCGGCCCGTTGCACCACCCCCGCTGGTTTGATACTGGCAAGAATCGCTTCGGCTCCGGGAATATCGGCTTTTAAAATTGAGGCAGACAGCGGTTCACGTACCGAACGGGCAATACTTTCCAGTTGCGTCGCCGTGTTGTAGCGGTTCTGCTGCACCAGATGAAACAGCAAAACGGTACAAAACAGAAACACAAACACCATGACAACGGCAGCCACCATTGCCATCTGCTTAATTGTTAACGAGCGACTGACGCGCAATATTGTCTCCCCCGGATATCCCAGATTGCCGCCCGAGTATACCCGATCGCGGCGGCATTGAGAGAGGCTGTGTCTGAAAAGGATTTTTCTGATTACCAGTCCGCGTAAGGCACCAGCGGCTGCGGCGGTAAATCCATATCGCCCTGCCAGCCTGCGGCGGAATAACGAACATACAGCAGTAAATGGCTAGGCGCGTAGTCTTTTGCCTGTTGAATATCCACCGCGGTCCCGACAAACCAGTTCGAGGTCACCCGACGCTCAATCAGCGCCCGCGCGGTATAACCAAAGCCCTGGCTGCTTCCGCCGCCGTTAGTTTGGTCGATGGCTTCCTGGTGGTAATCCGACGGAATCAGATTCAACAACGGATAACGCGGCATGGTTTTGGTGCGCGAATGCGACCAGGATACGGAACCGCCCAGTTCCCAGGACCAGTTTTCCGTCCGCTGACGCCACATTACCGGCACCGCGAAGGACAGGTATTCCTGCGGACTGTAGTAGCCACCGTGGCCCAGCGAATAACCGCTCAGGTCTTTGTCGTAGTGCCAAATCATATTGTTCAGGCCCACGGTGACACGGCGATTATTCTCGTTGATGATTTTGTAGTAGTAACCCGTCATCCACCGGACGCGCCAGTTATCCTCGACATTTTTCCCGGTTAACCGATCGGCGCCGAGTGAAGCCCAGACGCCGTTGGCTTCACCTTTGTCGTAGCTGAGGCTAATCCCGCCGCCATCAGCACGAACGCCACCCCATTTTTTACCGGTGTTGACGTCGTTGCTGTCGCCGTTGTGGCTCTGCGCATCTTTCTGTCCGCCAAAGGCCAGCAGCGAACTGGAAATCGGACGGCGGTGCGCGTTCAGGGTATAACCCAACGGCCCAATGTCATTGCTGTAACTGACGCCGCCGACCACATCGACAACGTTGAAGCCCATCGGCGTGGTGCCGATATCCCAACTCCAGGTGTCATTCTTCCAGCCAACAGCGACGCTCGCCCCCGTGTCCGACTGGCTGCGACTGCCGCTACAGTCTTCCAGCGTACAGGTGCCCCAGTTATTCTTGTAGCGACCATTGTCATCAGTCGAGAAGCTACCTGCATTCATGTTGACCAGATCGGTACGGAAGAACATGCGACCGTCCGAATACGGCGCATCCACATGCAGCATAGTGGTATGCGCTTTTAGATCAGAATAGCCGCCGGTACCGCTCGATCCCCAGTAGTCATGCTCCAGCGTGACGTTCAGATCCTGTTGACGATACAAATCCGCCGCATCGCTGCGCACGCCACGCTTCAGCCAGTCATCTTTTTCATCGTTACGGGTCAGACGGGTAAAGGTGTCATTATCCTGCGGACGCGTTGGCGTAATACCGGACGCCACCATCGCATCTTTGTACGTATCCAGCGCCTGTTGCGGCTCGCCGCTCTGCGCCTGGAAATGCGCGGCGTCACGCAGCACCATTGCGCTTTCCATTGATGGCGGCTGCGCTTTGGCCTGCGGAATCAACGTATTGAAGGTCTGTTGTGCCGCAGCGGTATCGCCAAGCTGCATTTGTGCCAGCGCGATTCGCCGCTGCATGTTGATTGACGGCGTCTGCGTTGCGGGCAGTTTTGCCAGTTGCGCTCGCGCGGCAGGCTTGTCGCCCTGGGCGATGTACACTTCCGTCAGCCCCAGCATCGCATCGACGTTATCCGGTTCGCGCGCCAGCACGGCGTCGTATGAACCTCGCGCCGCATTGTATTCCCCGCGCTGCTGCGCCCAGTCGGCCAGCGTTAAATCGAGACGGGTGGAGGCAGGCTGTTGGCGTAACAGCGCTTCTGCCTCAGCCTCCCGGCCGCTGTCGCGCAGACGATTCGCCGTTTCCAGCACCTGGTTGCTTTGCAGGCGATCGGCCAGTTCCTGAATGTTGCTGTTCCACTGACTGCGCGGCAGGCTGTTGATATGCGCCAACGCCGCCCGATCCTGATCATTGCCGGACAGGTACAGCCCATACGCATACACCTGTTCCGGATCGTTGGGTTTCTGACGCGCCAGCGCGCTCATCTGCGCATCAGCCTGACTGCGCTGCCCGGCCTGCCATATATCGCGTGACAGACGATAGGTTATCCAGACGCTCCCCGGATCCAGCGCCAGTCGGCGGCGTTGCAGTTCCGCGGCCTGTGCCCAGTTGCCCTGGTTCTCCAGCGTTTCGGCCTGCTGCGCCAGACGATCGTTTTCCAGTCCGCGTTCAATATCATCAATGCTGCGACGCTGGCTGGCAGAGAGCGTCGCAATAAACGCGGAGGCTTTCTCCGGCGACTGCGCGCGATAGAGGTTTGCCAGACCGCGTACGGCATTGGTATTGCCGCTGTCCATGCGCAACGTCTGCTGGTAATAGCGCTCGGCAGTTGGGTAATCTTTCCGCGCCATTGCTGCATCGCCCAGCCCCAGTACCGCATAGCTGTCGGTATTGTCGATGTTTCTGGCCTGTTGATAGAGACGTTCAGCCTGGTCAATATTGTTGGCTTTGAGCGCGGCATCACCCTGCTGAATCGCCAGCCAGTAACTGTTCACTTTCAGCAGGCTTTCCCACTTGCTGCGACTCCCGCTCTGCGGATCCATCGCCAGCGCTTTCTTAAACTGCGCAACGGCGCTGGCGCGATCGCCTCGCTGAGAGTAGGCCTGCCCCAGCGCACCCACGGCTTCGCTGTCGTTTTGGTTGGCTCTCACCGCCTGCTGTAATTCTGAAACCGCCCGTCCGCCCTGACCTGCGTCCACTGCCGCCAGCCCCTGCGCACGCGCGCGGAATGTCGGATCGGAAAGCTGTTTTTGCTGTTCGCTAAGCTTACTGCGTGCCGCAGCCACGCTGTCCCCCTCACTGAATACCGTGAGGTATTTTTGCAGCGCCTTCACGCTGGCATCGCTGACCGGCAGATCTTTGATCTGGGTGTACCAGATCGTGGACGCGGCATTCCGCCCGGTGTTGGATTTGGCCATCTGCTCCAGAACCACAAAGCCTTCGGCCGGGCGATCGTTATCAAACAACAGCTGTGCCAGCGTATTTTGCAATGTGTTATTGCCCGGACTGCGGGCGTTAATCACCTTGAGCTGATTAATCGCCTGATTGCGGCGGGCCGGAATTTTTGCCACCGCGCTCCAGTACTCCACTTCCAGGTCGCCTTCCGGCGGGTTGCCCTTGAATAACTTATCATAGGCGGCAACCGCCTCTGCGGCATGCCCGGTTGTCGCCTGTAGACGCGCCTGCTGTAACGACTGACGCCCATCCGGCGTCGCTAACAGCATAGTGGTTTGGGACGATTTATAGGCATTAGAACCCGGCGCTAATTGAGAAAGTCGATCAAGCTGTTTCTGCGCGCCGTCGTTATCGCCCTGACGCAGCAGGTAACGAAAGCGAGCGGCAATAACGTCAGGATTATTCGGGTCCATCAGTTCGAGGCGATAGAGCGACTGGCGCACCAGATCTTCACGGTGCGTTGCTTCTCCCAGCCGCACCTGCTCCAGCAACTGCTGTTGCGCCGACGGCGCGGCGTCGGCAAAGGGCATCAGGGCAATGCCGAGTGAAACCCCGAGTAAACTTAATTTGAACTTGCGCATTCCTGGCCCCAGTCAGGTAGTAACTCACCTTTGGCGGTGAAGCGATAACGATGCTGATCCCACCCTTGTCCGAAGAGGGTTAGCACGTAGCTGTAGTAGGCATCGCTGCCGGGGAAATGGTCTGTTACGCGCTGTCGCTGCACCGCTTGTGCGTCGCGGTTTTGCAGGAAAGGCAGTAAGGCCGCAGAAAAGCCTACCGGGCCATTGCCCTGCGCTTTGCCGCTGGCGACGTCCACTTTCTCCGGCGGGAGACCGTTTTTAGTTGTCAGGGTTGCCATCGGTTTGAATTTTGCCAGCAGCCGTGCTTTCTGCGGGTCGCCGTCATGCATCATGCCCACCCACAGATAGACGCGAATCGCGTCGTAACTGCTGACCAGCGTTTTCTCTGCCTTCAGTTGCCAGCCTTTGTTTTTCTCGTAACGAACCCAGTCCGGTGAGAAACCTTTCGGCGCCGTTTCTAACAGCAGTCGCTGGTTGGTTTCACGCAGAGTGGACCATGGCGCGCCGAAACGGGTGAAATACTGCGCCAGCTGCGGTGGCAGATAGCTCGGATTAAAGCGCCAGGTGTTGGCGTCGGCAAAACCAATCTTGCCGGGTAACAGCATGGAGCCCAGCCCCGGCACCGTCACCACTTCTTCGCTGGCAATGCGTTTCAACAAGGTTTTGCCGATCTCGGTATAGCGCGGTTCTTTCCACAAGCGTCCCGCCTCCAGCAGCGACCACGCGATCCAGATATCACCGTCAGAAGCAGAGTTGCTATCCAGCACCGCCCAGGTGGAGGGATCTTTCTGCCCCCACAGCCAGGCGGGCAGATGATCTTTTAGTGAACCTTGTGCCAGATTATTCTCTGTCCATGCCAGCAGCGTATCAAAAGCCTGGCGATCGTTAGCGGCGAGGGCAAAGAACATCGCATAGCTTTGCCCTTCCGAGGTGGTGATTTTGCGTGCGTCGCTGGGATCAATCACCCGCCCTTCCTGACTGATGTAATCCTTTTTAAAGTGATCCCACTCAGGCCAGGTACAGGCCGCCTGTACACTCAGCGCGGCCAGCATTAACACCATGACTATCCCACTTCGCAACGCGTTCATTATTTATCACTCATGATCCGGATCGAGACGGCGGCGACTGATGATGCGCAGCAGACGCCACAGTACCCAGGCCAGTAATACCACGCTGATCGCCGCCAGCACCGCTAACAGCACCGGATGGTTAGCCAGCGCGTACCACAGACGTTCAAACCACGGCAGGTGACCCACATAGTAGATCTCGCCGACGCGTAAACTGCTCACGCCAGATTCACGGATCACCGAGACGGAACCAAACATCGCCGCCCGTTTGCCGCTGTCATTGATGGCCTGGTTCAGCAACTCATAGCCGCGCGGACTATCCGCCAGCAGCGCCACCACGCTACGCTGATCGTGAAACGGCGACTGGAAGCCGACGACCGCTGCCATCGGTCCACTCGACGTTACCGTCGCCTGCGCATCCGCTTTGCGATCGGCTTCATCCGGCATGATGCTCGGGAACGTCGTCTGGCGCATTGGGGTTTTCACCCAGCTTTCTGCCGCCTGAACCAGCAGGTCGATACGCTTGTCGTCTTTCAGTTTGTCCGGGATCGAGCCGATAATCAGGATGTCCGCATCTTTGCCCTGAATCTGGCTGCTGTCATCGGTGATAGTCAGGTTAATCGCCGGGAAGCCGGTTTGCGCGCCAATAGTGCCTGTCGCGTCGAGCAGTGTTTCCATCTGCGCTTCGTTCGGCGTTTTCGGCATCACGGTGAGGGTTTCCGACAGATCCGCCATGCGGCTGAACGGGAAGCCCGCGTTCGCAAACGCGCGCAGATCCGGCATCGCTATGAAGTGGTAGTACTTCGAGAAGTCGATGGTGGAGTCGTCGCCAATCACCACATGATTCGGCACCGGCTGGAAGGTAATACAGTTTTCAACCGAGCCGCCCGGCATCGGGTTCATGTACTCGAAGTTAAACCGCAACTGGTTCATCGCGCCCAGCTTCAGCGCCGGAATGGCAACGACCGTTTTCCCGTCCAGCAGTCCTTGCAGCACCGGCAGACGCAGCAACAGACGATTGCTCTTCTCATTGCTGGTCAGACTAAAGGCTTGCAGGAACTGGTTGTTCAGACTGATATCCATGCGCGAACTGTCTTTGGTCGGCGGCGTGGTGTAACGGTAATTGAGATTCATATCAATACCGGTACTGCGCAGCAGATAGAGATCCGGCGGCAGGTTCAGCGAGACGTTGATCGCGGCAGGTTCCATCCCGGTGGACTGCAACTGCTCATCATAGGTTTTCAGTTCACCGAAGGTGACCGGGCGATCGGTGCGCACCCAGTTTGGCGCATCGTACGGTTTACGCGCCAGCAGCGGTTTCACCTCGTTGACTTCCACACGGCTTCCGCGGAAGAGAATGTTGCCCTGGGCAATCCCTTTTGCGGCCTGCAGCAGATCGTTGTCGTCACGACCGAACACCACCAGCAGTTTCACGTAAGGGTTATCCGGATGGCTGATCATTTCGATCACTGGCGCTTTCACCGGCGGATGTTCACGCAGGAAATCAGGTCGCTTGTCGTTAGTGGCAAAGACGATCGCATTACGATCTGGCAGCGTGTTGTACAGCACCGGGAAGTGCTGGCCTCGCCAGCCCGCCCGGGAACCAAACCAGGATGATACGATCGACGCCGCCTGTTGCAGGGTACGATCCGGCGAGCCGGCAAAGACCATGGGCAGCGTCACCGCGCGGTTGTCGCGTGGATCGAAGAACGGTACCGGGAAGTGCGAGAGATCGTTTTGCACTTCCAGCGTCTGGTAGGTGAGGTCCAGCATGCTGCTGCGACCGACGTCCAGCCACAGCGTACTGCTGGCCGGGTTTTCACAAACTTGCTGATAGTGGCCGACAAACTCCAGCCGCACACGGTTAAAGTCGGTGATAAACAATGGGTTGATCGGCATTTGCGCCAGCGTCTTTTTGCCCAACTGTTCCTGGGTGACCGGCAACACGCCCATCAGCTCATCGTTCAGATAGACCTTGAGCTGCGACTGTATCGGCAGCAGAGATGGCGACGGGGTGTACTCCAGATTCAGCACGGCTCTGGAGACCACTTCATCGCTACGCATGCCAAATTCAATACTGCCATTAGGGTTCACGCCACGCAGCACCATGCTGCCCGGCGGCGGCGCGATCTGCGCAAACGTCAGTTTCACGTCACGGGATGGGCCATTCTGCGCCACAATCGGCGCATCAGCTCCCTGAACGCCCGGCATCACCTGACCCACCGGCTGATTTTCATCTGCCTGTGCAGGGGCGGCCGCCGCCGGGGCCACGGTTGGCTCAGTGTTTATCAATGGTTGCGTTGCCGGCGTCGCATTCGTCATGAATGAAGGGATTGCGCTCATCCCCATTGCCACTGCACAAATCCAGGAAAGTTTTCTTTTCATCGCGTTATCATCATTGTTGAGCCATAACCTGATCCGGCTGTTGCACCGCCACCTCGTCCTGCTCCGGACGGCGTGGAATGAACGACACAACCCAGGAAACCAGAGAAGTCAGAGACCGGAAAACTATTTTCACGGAAGATGGGGAGAATTCCGCAAGATGGCGATAGCCACGGAAACCCAGCTTCAGAATATCCAACAGGCTTTCCAGCGGCTTATCTTCCGGATAGCTGTCCTGCCAGAGCGCCCATGTATCAGCACGGGCAAACGTACACTGCACAAAATCGATATGCTGTTTGGTGGTCAGCGGCATCAGTTGCAGCCCCACCTGTTCACCCCAAACGCGCGCTACCTGTGTCGGGAAGACATATTCCTGCTGGCCGCGTTTGAGCAGTAAATTCACCTTCTGCCCTTCCAGCACCTGGGCCTGACCGTTGATCTTGATCCCCAGACCGCCGTCGGAGAAATCATGGACGGTGCACGAGAACAGATGTCCATCCTCACGGGCAATCGCCGCTGGCATAGAAATTTCAACACGGTGTGAGCGGCGAACCTGTTTACTTTCAACCGATACCGCCACCGCGCCGCCGAGGATAATCAGGTTGTAGAACACCCACACCAGGCTGACGATAACAGTCAGCATTTCGTTTTCCGGCCCGTAGAAGTAACGCCAGACGCCGACCGCCACACCGAACAGGTTAAGCAGTACCAGGTAGATGTACGGACGGGAAATCACCCAGTCGACATACTCTTCTTCTACCAGTCCGCCCTTTGCAGTGACGTTAAACTTCCCTTTGTGCGGGTTGATCAGCGCCACCAGCGTCGGCGGCGCAATGTACCAGGCCAGCACCGTTTCGTAGATCTCACTCCAGAAGGAGTGGCGGTACTTGCCCTGAATCTTCGAGTTGGTCAGGCTGGCGTGAACCATGTGCGGCAGGACGAACAGCGCAATCATCAGCGCGGGCGCATAGATGATGTAAGCATGCAGTAGCAGGAACGCCAGCGGGGCGGTCAGGAAGATCAGCCGTGGAACACCTGACAGGAAGTGGAACATGGCATTGACGTAACATAATCGCTGAGCGAACTTCAGCCCTTTGCCGGTCAAGGGGTTATCGAGTCGGAAAATCTGTACCATCCCGCGCGCCCAGCGAATACGTTGACCGATGTGGGCAGACAAACTTTCGGTCGCCAGCCCTGCCGCCTGCGGAATGCGCATGTACGCGGAGGTATAACCGCGACGGTGCAGACGCAGCGACGTATGCGCATCCTCAGTCACCGTCTCAACGGCAATACCACCAATTTCATCGAGCGGTTTACGGCGAATCACCGCACAGGAACCGCAGAAGAAGGTGGCATCCCACATGTCATTACCGTCCTGTACCAGACCGTAAAACAGCGTGCCTTCGTTTGGCGTCTTGCGAAAACGTCCGAGGTTACGTTCAAACGGGTCCGGGGAGAAGAAGTGGTGCGGCGTCTGCATCATCGCCAGCTTCTTGTCTTTCAGGAACCAGCCCATCGTCATTTGCAGGAACGAACGTGTCGGCACGTGGTCGCAGTCAAAGATCGAAACGAACTCGCCTTTGGCGTATTTCAGCGCATTGTTAATGTTCCCGGCTTTGGCGTGCTCATGGGTGGTACGGGCGATATATTTCACCCCCACGATCTGGGCGAACTGGCGGAACTCTTCACGCCCGCCATCGTCGAGGATCCAGATATTGAGCTTATCTTTCGGCCAGTCGATACCCAGCGACGCGTAAATGGTGTTCTTCACTACGTGCAGATCTTCGTTGTAAGTCGGCACAAAGATATCGACCGACGGCCACTGCGACATATCTTTTGGCAGCGGCACCGGCTGGCGGTTCAGCGGCCAGACGACCTGGAAGTAACCCAGCACCAGCACAATCCACGCATAGGTTTCGGCAAACAGCAGGATCAACCCGCAGACCAGACTCACCGGATCGTCCCAGTTCAGCGTGGAGGTATAGCGCCACCAGATATAGCGGCACGATACCGTCAGCGACAGCACAATCAGCATCAGCGCGGAGAAGCGCCCCGGCATGCGGCGCACGATCAGCGCAACGCCCCACAGCAGTATCAGGAAGATGAATTGCGCCAGCGGGTTAAACGGCTGGGTCACGCATATCAGCGCCAGAATCAACGAAAAAGTGACAATAATCCCGATGATAAAGCGACGCGCGCCAGAGCTCAGGTGACCAAGCTCTTTTTGTTTATCCAGGTGCGTGGTGTTTTGCGTCACGCGTCCCGGTAGCGCATCCATCCACTGGTGATAACGCCCTCTGACGCCTTGCAGACGGGAGAAGGTTTGCCAGCGAGGCTGCGTCGTCTCCTGACGCGGCGAGGTCGCCATCAGCCAGAGGGTCTGAATGGCATAACGGGCAGGATCTAACGGGCGCGGGCGCGCGGCGTTGATATGAGGATAGAGCGCTTTACGCTCGGCACGGATACGCTGCCAGCGCGGGTGCTCCAGCGGGATGAAGACCCATGCGAGAATCACCCACAGGCAACCCAGCGCCGCGCTGAAAGGCGACGCGCCATGACGACGATAACCCTGATAGCGCTCGCTTAAGCGGGCGCTGACCGGCGGAATAAGCAACCACCGGGACAGGACACTCATGATGCGCTCCCGACAGGAGTTTTTTGACCTGCGTAATGTAATAAACACCAGTTTGCCAGCGTCAGCACTTCTTCTGCGGCCAGTGAGTCACTGCGGTATTCCCCCAACGGCTGTTTGGCCGCCATGCACTCAGCCATCGCTTCATCGCGGTGAATCACCATCGGCAGCAGACGACGCTGACTCTGTAGCCAGACCTGGTAGAGATCGTCCTGCAACTGGCTGCCAACACGTAAGTCGTTAATTAAAATATGCGCGCCCGCCGGCAGCGATTGCTGATGCAAACGGACATGGCAGTTGGTGTCGGCTTTGACAATCGCCAGCGTGTGGTCGCACTCATTGACCAGTTGTCGGGTTAACGGCGCGGAACCCGGCGGCAGATCCAGTAAAATCCATGAGTAACGCCCACTCTCTTTCAGCGCACGGATGCCCGCCGCGATGCCGCCCAGTCGTTCCAGCCAGCGGTCAGGATATTCCCGCTCCTGCGCCGTCAGTTGACCAAACGGCAGCAAATCAAGCTGCGAGGTATAACGCATCCCGCCTTCCTGCCAGTCACGACCATCAAGTATCGCTCTGGCCCAGCCGTCGCGATGAGAAAAATCGACGTTGAATGACAGGCGCAACAAATTATCGGGGCTGGTATCCACAACCAGGACGTTTTCCCCTAATAATTGCAATGACCAGGCCAGTGCAGCCGCGATCGACGTCGTGCCCACTCCGCCTCGTATGCCCTGAAGTCCCAGAATGGCCATCCACGGCTTCCTTATTGTTGTTGCGCAAATTCAGCCAACAGCGGCCAGCGTTTAATCGCGGCGGCGAGCTGTTCACGCTGGGAAATATCAGTGTAATCAAATTCTGGCAATGAAAAAGCCTGGCTTAATGCCAGGAAGTCGTTTTGAAAGGTATAGCCCAATGTTGAATCAGTTTGCGTGCCGGGTTCGTTGTCAGACATTTTGTTTTATCCCTTTGAATAGACTCGCCATGCTTCAAACATTTTTTCTTTTCGCATTCCGCTTCGTTCTCACCGAAATTCGGCAAGGCCAGATGTTGCTCATTTTCTGTCTTGTTGTTTCGTGAAAATACGCGTCATGGAATCGGAAAGGCCGATGTTACAAGGCTTCTTGCTCGCCAAATCGATTCACATGCTAAATCTGATACGTTTTAATTTCAATGTTAGGTTTATTTCTGAGCTTTCGCTAGTAAACTGATAAACAGATAAAATAGCGACCCGAGGAACGCTGTGGACCCTGTATTTTCAATTGGCATCTCATCATTATGGGATGAACTACGCCATATGCCAGCCGGCGGAGTCTGGTGGGTTAACACCGATCGCGTTGAAGACGCTATCAGCCTGGCGAATCAAACGATTGCCTTTCAGACCGTGACGGCAAAAGTCGCGGGCATTTCCATGGGCAGCGATCCCGGGAAGATATTCAAATTAGATGAATCTCACGGTCCGGAAAAAATTCAGTTATTTTCCATGCCAAATTCGGAAAAGGGTCTACAATTTATGACCCGCGATTTGCTGTGTTCCGTGGACCCGACGCATTACTTATTCATTCTTATTTGCGCAAATAACGGCTGGCAAAATATACCAGCTGAACGTTTGCGTCTGTGGCTGGATAAAATGAATAAATGGACGCGTCTCCATCACTGTTCTGTAGTGGTGCTTAACCCCGGCAATAATAACGATAAACAATTCTCTCTTTTAATGGGGGAATATCGCTCGCTTTATGGCCTCGCCAGTATGCGCTATCAGGGCGATCAGCATTTGTTTGATATCGCCTTCTGGTGTAATGAAAAAGGGGTTAGCGCTCGTCAGCAACTCACTGTCCGCCATCATGAAGGGCAGTGGGAACTGGCGCAGAAAGAAGAGGCAGAAATCCAGCCCCGTAGCGATGAAAAGCAGATCCTGAGTAATGTCGCCGTGCTGGAAGGGGCGCCGCCACTCTCCGAGCACTGGAAATTATTCGATAATAATGAAGCTTTATTCAATGAGGCGCGTACCGCACAGGCGGCAACGTTGATCTTTTCGCTTCAGCAAAACAGCCAGATTGAGCCCCTGGCACGGAGCATCCATACTCTGCGTCGCCAACGCGGAAGCGCGCTGAAAATCCTTGTGCGGGAAAACATCGCCAGCCTGCGCGCCACCGACGAACGCCTGCTATTAGGCTGCGGTGCCAATATGGTGATTCCGTGGAACGCGCCACTCTCGCGTTGTCTGACGCTGATTGAAAGCGTTCAGGGTCAGCAATTTAGTCGCTACGTGCCGGAAGATATCACGACGCTGCTGTCGATGACCCAGCCGATGAAACTGCGCGGTTTCCAGAAATGGGACGTGTTCTGTGAAGCGGTAAATAACATGATGAGCAACACCCTGCTGCCTGCCGACGGGAAAGGGGTGATGGTGGCGCTGCGGCCCGTTCCGGGTATCCGCGTTGAACAAGCCTTAACGATGTGTCGCCCGCACCGTACCGGCGATATCGTCACTATTGGCGGCAACCGCCTGGTGCTGTTCTTGTCGTTTTGCCGCGTGAACGATCTCGATACCGCGCTCAATCATATCTTCCCACTCCCGACCGGCGATCTCTTCTCTAACCGCATGGTCTGGTTTGAAGATAATCTCATCAGCGCTGAGCTGGTGCAGATGCGCTTACTGGCGCCAGAACAGTGGGGACAACCGCTGCCGCTGACCCAGAACGTGAAACCCGTCATCAATGCCGAGCATGACGGCAAGACGTGGCGGCGTATTCCGCAACCGCTACGCTTACTGGACGATGAAACGGAGCACTCATCATGATGACTATCAGCGATATCCTGCAAATCATCGTTGTTTGTGCACTGATTTTCTTCCCGCTGGGGTATCTGGCGCGCCATTCACTACGCCGGATCAGCAATACGACCCGGCTGTTATTTGCAAAACCTCGTTATGTTAAACCGGCCGGAACATTGCGCCGCGCGGTGATTTCCAGGGCAACGAAAAAATGACTCAACAAACACAAAACGCATCACTGCCTTCACCACTCTGGCAATACTGGCGCGGTCTTTCTGGCTGGAACTTCTATTTTCTGGTCAAGTTCGGCCTGCTCTGGGCGGGCTATCTGAATTTTCACCCGCTGCTGAATCTGGTCTTTATGGCCTTCCTGCTGATGCCGATTCCGCGTTACAGCCTGCATCGCATGCGTCACTGGGTCGCCATTCCGATCGGTTTTGCTCTGTTCTGGCACGACACCTGGCTGCCAGGCCCGGAAAGTATTATGAGCCAGGGCTCGCAGGTGGCAGGCTTTAGCACGGACTATTTACTCGATCTTGCCACGCGCTTTATCAACTGGCAGATGATTGGCGCCATGTTTGTCCTGTTGGTCGCGTGGCTGTTTTTATCACAATGGATTCGGGTTACCGCTTTCGTGGTGGCGATTCTGGTCTGGCTTAACGTCCTGACGCTGGCGGGTCCGAGTTTCTCTTTGTGGCCGGCGGGTCAACCGACGACCACGGTGACCACCACGGGCGGTACGGCAGCAGAAACGGTCGCGACCGCTGGAGGAGCGCCGGTCGTTGGTGATATCCCGGCACAAACCGCACCGCCGACCTCGGCGAATCTCAACGCATGGTTGAATACGTTCTACAATGCGGAAGCGAAGCGCAAAACGCCTTTCCCATCAGCACTCCCTGCCGATGCGCAGCCGTTTGAACTGTTAGTCATCAATATCTGCTCACTCTCCTGGTCCGATATTGAAGCCGCAGGGCTGATGTCGCACCCGCTTTGGTCGCACTTCGATATCCAGTTTAAACACTTCAATTCCGCCACGTCGTACAGCGGCCCGGCGGCGATTCGTCTGCTACGTGCCAGCTGCGGACAGCCCTCGCACACGAACCTGTATCAACCGGCAGGTAATGAATGCTATCTGTTTGATAACCTGTCAAAACTGGGCTTTACGCAGCACCTGATGATGGGCCATAACGGCGAATTCGGCGGCTTCCTGAAAGAGGTTCGTGAAAATGGCGGCATGCAGGCTGAACTAATGGATCAGAAAGGCTTACCTGCGCCGCTGCTGGGCTTTGATGGTTCCCCGGTGTATGACGACACCGCCGTGCTACAGCGCTGGATGGAAACCACGGAAAAAGATAAGGACTCCCGTAGCGCCACTTTCTACAACACCCTGCCGCTCCACGACGGTAACCACTATCCTGGCGTCAGTAAAACGGCGGACTACAAAACGCGCGCACAGAAATTCTTTGATGAACTGGATGCGTTCTTCACCGAGCTGGAGAAATCGGGTCGTAAGGTAATGGTGGTTGTCGTACCGGAACACGGCGGCGCGCTGAAAGGCGACAGAATGCAGGTCTCTGGCCTGCGTGATATTCCGAGCCCCTCGATCACCAACGTCCCGGCTGGCGTGAAATTCTTCGGCATGAAAGCGCCGCATCAGGGTGCGCCGATCGTCATTAATCAGCCAAGTAGCTATCTGGCCATTTCTGATCTGGTGGTACGCGTGCTTGACGGTAAGATCTTCTCCGAAGACAGCGTGGACTGGGCAAAACTCACCAGCAACCTGCCACAAACGGCTGTGGTCTCGGAAAACGCCAACGCGGTGGTTATCCAGTATCAGGACAAACCGTACGTCCGTCTGAACGGCGGCGACTGGGTGCCATATCCGCAATAACGAAAAAGGCCGCAAGGATCGCCCTTGCGGCCTGGTTCGGGCGCATGTTGCCACTGCGGCAGGCAGACGCCCATCAGCGCATTACTTCCTGCTACGTAGCCAGTTCACAACCATACCCGCAATGATATCGGCAATGGCTGGAGCCGCTATACCCTAAATAATTCGAGTTGCAGGAAGGCGGCAAGGGAGTGAATCCCCAGGAGCTTTCTCTGGTAAGTGACTGGGGTGAGCGAGCGCAGCTAACGCACCTGCAACTTGAAGTATGACGGGTATAAATCATGCCAGAAAGCCATGCCTGGCTGAGTCAACGTCACATCGCCGCCTGTGTTGCAATGGCAACCGTTCGCGGCTATCCTCAAGTTGTTGAGGTTCAAGGTAAGCCCCCGTTTAGTTGCCAGGTTTATACCAGACAACGTGCGGGGGTTTTCTCTTTCCAGCAACTCACGCCACCAGGGATCAAGCCCCCGCAACGCTGCGCCTCACCGGGAAACCCCGGCTTACCGCCGATTCTACGATAACCCGCCAGGCCCGACATCCAACATGCTTTCGCTTTGCGCGACGCCTCGCAATCAGCCAACTGGCAGAGACCTACACTCTTCTGTAGAATTGCGTCCCCTCGCGGTCATCAAGCCGTGACGGCTCTTTTTGGCAGGGGACTCCATGCAGCACGACACATCACCACTTTCCGATCACCGCATATCCGGCAAACCGGCGTCGCAGAGTTTACCGTTTACCCGCTACGATTTTGGCTGGGTGTTGCTGTGCATCGGCATGGCGATTGGCGCAGGAACGGTATTAATGCCGGTGCAGATTGGGTTAAAAGGCATTTGGGTCTTTATTACCGCCTCTCTGATTGCCTATCCGGCCACCTGGATCGTGCAGGATATCTACCTGAAAACGCTCTCCGAGAGCGAAACCTGTAACGACTATACCGATGTCATCAGCCATTACCTGGGGAAAAACTGGGGCGTCTTCCTCGGGGTGATCTACTTCCTGATGATTATCCACGGCATATTTATTTACTCGCTTTCCGTGGTGTTCGACAGCGCGTCGTACATTCGCACCTTCGGTCTGACTGACGCCGACCTTTCGCAGTCATTGATCTACAAGGTGACAATTTTTGCGGCGCTGGTGGCGATCGCCTCCGGCGGCGAGAAGTTGCTTTTTAAAATCTCCGGCCCAATGGTGGTAGTGAAAGTCGGTATCATCGTGGTGT